>JAHEMV010000024.1 GCA_024643455.1 Cytophagales bacterium | reverse complement strand
GCGGCAGCTTTCAGTGCATGGATCCATTGGGATTGGGATCACTGTCTGCCAGAATATAGAAAGACATTGGAATTAAATCCAAATTTTGCACTGTTCCATTCCTATATGGCTGAGATTCTGGTCATTTTGCAAAAACCGGAAGAAGGTATAAAAGAGGCGGAACTTGCCATTTTACTTGATCCATTAAATGAACTGTACAAAGCACTCTACGGCAAGGTTCTATTGTTTACAAATAAATATGATGAGGCAACATCAATTTTGAAGAATGCCTTGAAAGATTCACCAAACAGTCCTATGCTATTGACCACACTTCGCTCAGTATATCATCAAAAGAAAATGTATCCTGAAGCAATCGAAATGTGGAAAGATTCCTACAGGATTAAAAATGATACTTTGGCTGTAGAGGTTTTAAATAAAGGATATATTGAAGGAGGTTATCAACATGCTTTACAAAAATTAGCTGAACTTTTGATCAAAAGATTAAACAGTGATCCACAATACATTCCGGAATGGAACATCGGCACAATTTATACCAGGGCTGGCAAAAAAGAAGAGGCATTGATTTGGCTGGAAAAAGCTTTTGAATCTCATTCCGTGCAAATGCCCTATATGAGGGTAGATCCTATCTTTGACTACATGCGGGATGATCCTAAATTTCAGGAAATCATTAAAAAGATGAATTTTCCAGAAAATTAACTAAACCATAATAAATCAAAAATTTAAGAAATACCGATTGGCCTGAAGAGCATTATTGACGTTTACCTTGCATTGATAATCGCTGAAAGAATGCTTAATTTTCCATCATCGTAACTTGTCCACACGGGGCGAACAAAACCTGCAAATGCTGTAATATTTATATAATCACCGATGTAGATATTTGAATCAGGAATGAATGGCTTTTCACTTATTTTTTCATTTTTAAAGGTCACTCCTCCATCCGTAGAAACCGCCAGATAGACATCCGTTTGCAGGTCTTCATAATTCCTTCGATCATAAAAGACAATATAAATATGCCCGGTTATAGGATCAACTGCCATCCAATTATAGCATTGGTGCCTGCCCATCATGATCACTTCATCATCATTTACCTTTATCGGTGATGACCAGGTCTGACCCTTGTCAGAAGACCTGGCTAACCAAACATCGGTGTTGTTTTCTCCATTTCGCTGATCTGACCAATTCACATAAATATTGCCGTGATAATCGCCATAGCTGATATCACACCCACTAACTGGTGCCCCTGCTGCCTTGCCAAATCCTGGAACATTTAGATGCCAACCACCTGGCTGATCGGCAACAACTACATCTTTTTTCAACCAGGTCACACCACCATCACTTGATCGGTCAAAATAAATTTTTTGGTTATAAGCCCAGGTCACATATACTTCTTGATCCGGGCCAGCAGTAGGCGTAGCGCCTATCGGAGTTCCGGTCTCGCCAAGACAATTTCCACCGTATTCATTGATGCGAATAGTCGGTGACCAGGTGAGCCCACGATCCTCTGAAAATGAAAGCATAATATTGGCACTGTCCTGTGGATTGGACGAGGCGTAATTGTCATATTGGGTCCATGCAACATAAATTCTTCCCGAAGTCTCATCAAATGTTGCCCAGGCCTTTTCTTGTTTTTTGGGGGGATTTAATCCAATAAAAGAACCACCATTCCACATTTTTCCATTATTCGATCGCTGACAAACAATACGATCCATGACCATTTGTCCATCCCATCCCAATTTTTTAGGATCAGACAAATGGAAATAATAAAATGATCCCTGGTTATCAGCGATAATACATGGATCACCAAAATCACCATATTTTGATTTGATATTTCTGGTAGACCATGTCTGGCCAAAATCCCTTGATAAATAAATTTTATTCTGCCTTGTTTTTGTTTGGCTTGTCTGCATGGTTTTTTCACTAACAAAGCTCGAAACCATAATATTGGGTGAATGAGGATTAATGAAAATGGAAGGTTGACATGGGCCAACTCCATTGGCTTTATCACTTGCTATAGTTACAATTTTATATTGTCCAACCCCCTGAGTAAAATTGAAAAGGTAAAGTATTCCTAAAGTGATAAGCTTAAAACGATTGATCATTGAAAAACTTCTTTTAGTTGCTATTTCAAAATACATTATTTTCATTTTGAAAAAAAGATTCTTTTGGAAAGATAGTGAAATAAATATGTATACAATTCGTGTAAATTATCATTTTTACTAATTATTAAGTATTTTTAAAAATCAAGAAATCACATTTTTTCATGAGAATTTTTTTGATTTTTTTACTAACCACAATCGTTTTTTTAGAATGCTCCAGAAAAGCACCTGAAGAACAAAAGACTGAAGCTGTTTCTGTTACTGCTTTTCATGAAGACTATCGTCCGCAATTTCATTTTTCTACACCAATCAATTGGCACAACGACCCAAACGGACTCATGTATTATGATGGAGAATATCATATGTTTTATCAATATAATCCGAATGGTAATGAGTGGGGATACATGCATTGGGGACACGCTATCACTAAAGATTTGTTGCACTGGGAGTATTTACCTATAGCAATTTATCCAGATTCCTCGTCAACGGACATCCGGAAATGTACAGCCTGGTCCGGCAGTGGCCTGGTCGATTGGAAAAATACACTTGGAAAACAGGTAGGCTCAGTACATACGCTAGTGGTTTTTTATACCAGCCAGCAATGTGGTCAACGTTGTGCATATAGTACCGATAAAGGAAGGACCTGGACAAAATTTGAAGGCAATCCAATTATTCCTTTTTCAAATGATGAAGCTAGAGATCCATATGTAAGATGGTATGAACCGTCCAATTCTTATTTTATGGCTATTTTCAGAAAACCGGGTAACGAGCGATCTACTCAGGGTATTTCTATTTACACTTCAGACAATCTTGTTAATTGGAACTTAAAAAGTCATGTAGAAGGATTTTTTGAAGTGCCAGGTTTATATGAACTTAGTATTGACCAAACTAAAAAATGGGTAATGTCAGGAGGTAATGGCGACTATATGATAGGAGCATTTGATGGGGCGCAATTTCATCCTGAGACAACAATTTTGAAAGGAGATTACGGTAAAAATTACTGGGCTCCCCAGACATTTAACGATATGCCGGCGGAAGATAATCGAACCATTCAAATTGCCTGGATGCGTGATGGAGTATATCCCGGAATGCCTTTTAACCAGCAAATGACTTTTCCTGTTGAATTGAGTCTTGTCAACGTTAATAATAGCCTACTATTAAGCAAGAAACCTTTATCAGCAATCGCAACTTTATATACTAATTCCTATTCATGGGAAAATGAAACAATCAGTGAAAGTGATAATTTGCTTCAGGATATAGAAGGTGAATTATTTCACATTAAAGCAAGTCTAACAAATATAGATGCAAATAATATTGTTTTAACGATTAGGAAAGGAGAAGAGGGAGGAAATGACATATCATTTAATCTAAAAGAAAAAACAATTGAGTTTAATAATCAAACCGGTCCATTTCTCAATCAAAACAACATCTGGGATTTTGAAATGATTATAGACCGGGCCTCTGTTGAAGTATTTGCCAACAGTGGAACCATGGTAATGACTAATAATTTTACGCCAAATCCTGAAAATGTTGAAATGGAATTGAATGTCTCTGGTGGTAAAGTGAAAATAAATAGTCTTGAGGTTCATAAACTCAAGTCCATTTGGGAATAGACCAACATTACAGGATACTGCATGATTATGAGAGTATAGATTTTTTCTATATTGCATCAGCACAAATAGAAACACCCCATTTTTAAACCTACTATATGAAAAAGAAAGGGATTGTTGCCCACCTCGATTCGGTCAATGAATATGAACGGGAACCTATACCAAAATCAAAACTTAAAGGGCTTAAGAGTTTTATAGGAATGTACGCCGGTGAGCATACAGCAGGTACAGAATTTGTCATCGGACCTCTTTTTGTTGCACACGGAGTTACGGCTTTTGATCTGATTGTCGGTTTGATGGTAGGCAATATTCTAGCTGTGCTAAGCTGGGCTTTTCTTACTGCGCCTATCGCTGTAAAAGCTCGAATGACCCTGTATTTCCAATTGGAAAAAATCTGTGGAACCAGCCTTGTAAAATGGTACAATTTAGTTAATGGAGTCATGTTTTGTTTTTTAGCAGGTTCCATGATCGCGGTTTCTGCAACAGCAATTGGTATCCCATTTGGATTGAGCATGCCCTCGTTGAGTGATATGTTACCCAATAGTTTTGGATGGATAGTTGCCGTATTTGTTGTAGGGGCATTGACAACCGTAGTTGCTATGTTTGGATATCAGCAGGTATCCAAATTTGCCAATGTAGCTGCACCTTGGATGATCCTGATTTTCTTCGCAGCGGCTATTGCGGTATTGCCTCAATTAGGTGTTAATTCCATTTCTGAATTCTGGGGAGTTGCCAATGAAAAAATCTGGAACGGTATTCCAAGCGAGGGACAAAGTCAGTTTTCATTCTGGCATGTGATGTTTTTTGCATGGTTTGCCAATATGGCCATGCATATCGGTATGTCTGACCTGTCAATTTTTAGATATGCCAAAAAATGGCAATATGGATTTTCCTCGGCAACTGGAATGTTTATAGGACATTATTTTGCCTGGATTGCATCAGGAATTTTATATGCTTTATTCCTTCAGCAATCCAATAACAGTACAGAGTTTGCCCCTGGAGTTGTAGCATATAATGCCGCCGGAATCGCTGGTGCTGTTTGTGTAATTATAGCTGGATGGACGACTGCAAATCCAACCATTTATCGCGCCGGTCTTGCATTGCAATCGATCGTCCCCAAATGGAAAACGTGGAAAGTCACGCTAATCACTGGACTAGTAACGACGATTGCAGCTTGCTTTCCTGCCCTGGTTATGAAATTATTGGATTTTGTGGCATTGTATGGCTTTCTATTGATGCCTATGGGAGCGATCATTTTTATAGATTATTATATTCTAAAACGGTTTGGCTTATCTGATTTTTATGCAGAGAAGGCTGGTAAAAAACTGAATTGGGCTGCTGCTTCTGCCTGGATCATTACCCTGATTGCCGGATTAATGATGAATAGAATAATGGGTATAGAAATCTTTTTCTTAGGCCTGCCCGGATGGTTTGTTGCAGCTGCAATCTATATTTTAGTAAGCAAAATTTACCAATCAAAAAGTTCACTTAAAACAGCCAACTCATGAAATATATAGTATTAAAAATCATTTCATATCTGGCGCTAGCAGGAACGATCATTCCTTCATTGCTTGTTTTTTTTGGCGATATGGATATCCAAACCAATAAAAATATTATGACTATTTCCATGTTGGTCTGGTTCGTTGTAGCCCCATTTTGGATTAACAAAAATGCGAATGAAATAGCGGAGTAAATAGAATTAAGATTTACAGATACAGCTTTTCAGGCCTTTTTCAAGGGGTTCTTTTTTGATATTATTTCCAATAAAAACAATTTTGCTTTTTCGGATCTCTCCATCCATCCATGGACTTCCGATTTCTATTTTGCTGTTTGACCGTACGGATTGAAAAATTATTTTATTGGTTTCGCCGTCCAGATTGAGGATGCCTTTGATGCGATAAATTTGATACCCACTCAGAAACAACAACATATTAATCCAGTGTTCGAATTTTTCGGCTACCAAGGATTCCTTAAAATCAAAACTATGCGCCACCAATTCATCATGATGATGGTGTTGATGTGGATTAAGTAGTTTATTTTCCAGCTTATTGCTATCGTATGCATTTAGCCTGAGGATATCCCTTTCAATCTCACCATAGGATGATTCTATAATTGGTGCGTCTGCATTATATTTCTTTAATAACATTCTTGCCTCATTTAGCTGATCATCACTGACAAGATCTATTTTATTCAACACAATGAGGTCGGCAAATGAAACTTGTTTATGTGCTTCTCCACGCTCTTCCAGGTTCTTAACGATGTCATGCGCATCAGCAAGACAAATTGTACCATCGAGATAAAACTTCGATGATCTGTTGCCGCCAATAAAAGCAGCAGCTATCCCATCGGGCTCGGCTATTCCTGTAGTCTCAATAATCAGGTGGTCAAAATCATATTTTTCATTCATGAGTTTTTGCAGCAATTCGCCTAATTCTACATTGAGCGAACAACAGATACACCCATTAGACATTTCGAAAATTCCATCTTTTGCATTCACAACAAGCTCCTGATCGATAGGGATATCTCCAAATTCATTTTCTATGATTGCAAACTTTTTATTTGGATTTTCAGTAATTAATCTGTTGAGCAAAGTGGTTTTTCCAGCCCCGAGAAATCCTGTAAGGATGGTTACAGGTATCTTATTTTTTGTCATGTGAATGCTTTTTTGGTGGAACAGGATCATACCCGCTACCTCCCCAAGGATGGCAGCTTCCAAAACGTTTTAATCCTAGTTTCAGACCCTTCCATGGCCCATGGATTTTAAGTGCATCGACCATATATTGTGAACAAGTGGGTGTATATCGGCATGTCCCCGGAAATAACGGTGAGATCGCTGCCTGATAAAACCGAACCAGGCCTATCAATATCCATGAAAGTACACGTTTTAATTCCAATACACTCAGATCAATGAATCTGCAATATACCTTGTTTTCGTTTTTGAAAAGAATATTTATCACTTAAGCACCATGGATTTTAAACATATTTTCTAAAAATTGCTTATACATTATAGTGAAGAACTGGGCTTTATCAATTTCATTAAAATCCAAAAAACAAACTAAATATTAAATTAAATTTGTTACTTCACAGGTTGGAAGCATTGAAAATCCATACTTAATGATAGCACCGGATAAGTTTGAAGAAATAAAGGAATTGTTCCGAAAGTACTTGGAAGATAAAGAATTACGTAAAACGCCTGAACGTTTCGCTATTCTTGAAGAGATCTATACCAATCAGGGTCATTTTGATGTGGAATCGCTTTACATAAACATGAAAAATAAAAACTATCGTGTAAGTCGCGCCACCGTGTACAACACCCTGGATTTATTATTGGAATGTGAATTGGTAAAGAGACATCAATTTGGAAAGAATCTTTCCCTCTACGAAAAATCACATGGATTTAGACAACATGATCACGTGATTTGTACGGACACAGGACAAATTTTTGAATTTTGTGATCCCAGGGTTATGGAAATTCAGAAACTTGTAGAGGAAACGTTCGACTTCTCCGTCTCAAGTCACTCGCTTTATTTTTATGGACAGTTAAATAATCCGAAGGAAGAAAAGGCATAAAATCCATCAAAAATCAAAAGTGACATAAATCACATAGTCTTCCTTATGACAAAAGATTAATTTAATTATAGATTTTTCGCAAAATAATATACTGCAAATCAAATTTTTTGAAGGTATTATTGCAATTAAATTTTTATTGCCGTAAAATTGTAATTCGATTATAGAAAAACCAAAACATGAACTTTAGTATTAATCCTGTAAACCAAAAAATTTCTGCATCAAAGCGATGTGCCTGTTGGTACTGGTGTTGTTGCATGCAAATTTTCGGGAAAGGTTTATTGGGTTTATATCGCTAAAGCATATGATGTAGAACCAAACAAATAGATATAATTCTAGCCTTTCTCAAATCTCCGGGAAAGGCTTTTTTTATATCCAAAAAATCAAAATAACCATGCTCAGCTTTAGAAGTGAATTAGAAAATTTAAACAATCCAGTAGTTGAAAACGACATCATCGATCTGGCCAATAAGATATCACAGTTTAAAAACCTGCAGATTGACGAGGAAAAATTCAGAAGTCTCCGTCTTGCTAGGGGTGTGTATGGTCAGCGTCAGCCTGGTGTACAAATGATCCGAATAAAAATCCCATACGGGAAAATGACGGTTCGTCAATTAAGAAGAATTGCCGATTTGTCCGATGAGTACGCCAGTAGCAAGCTGCATGCAACAACCAGGCAAGACATCCAGATCCATTATGTGAGTTTGGATAAAACACCAGAGCTCTGGGCAAAACTAGAACAGGATAAAATTACGCTTCGTGAAGCTTGTGGAAATACTGTTCGCAATGTGACAGCCTCTGATAAGGCTGGCATTGATCCAAACGAACCATTTGATGTGAGTCCTTATGCGCATGCGGTATTTGAATATTTCCTTCGTAATCCCATCTGCCAGGAAATGGGCAGGAAATTTAAAATCGCACTTTCCTCCAGCGCTGAAGATTCTGCTTTTACATTTATCCATGATGTCGGAGTAATCCCGAAAGTAAAAATTGAAGACGGTAAGGAAGTACGTGGATTTAAAGTATATATAGGTGGGGGTCTTGGTGCCCAACCATTCCTGGCCCAGCTTGCCTACAATTTTCTTGAAGAAGATCAATTGATTCCTTTTATCGAAGGTTTGTTGCGTGTTTTTGATCGATATGGTGAGCGAGCGCGGAGACAAAAAGCACGGTTAAAATTTTTATTGAATGACTTAGGTCTTGAGGAAGTGTTAAAACTGGTTGCAGAAGAGCAAAAGGCTCTGAAAGTGAAAACATTCAAAATTGATTACACTTCTTTTAATGAAACCCCAAATCTTCCAGCTCCGGCAGACTTTAGTAATGTAACCGTTGATGATACTGAAAAATTTGAAAAGTGGTATACCTCCAACGTTTTCGAACAAAAGCAAAAAGGATTTTATGGGGTTTACATCAAACTATTGCTAGGCGATATGTCATCTGATCTTGCGCGAACATTTGCAGATATAGCTGAGAAGTACGCTGGTGATGATATCCGCATCACAGTCAATCAAGGCTATTTGTTGAAATTTGTGACAAAAAATGCCTTAAAACCATTGTTTAATGAACTAAACAAAGTTGGCCTGGCTGAACCGGGATTTGATTCTACAGCAGATATAACTGCCTGCCCTGGAACAGACACTTGTAATTTAGGTATTTCCAGTAGTACCGGTATCGCTAAAGCCCTCGAAAACGTAATCAAAAACGAATATCCGGATTTGATTTACAACCATGATTTGAAAATTAAAATCAGTGGATGCCCCAATTCATGCGGACAGCATGGTCTAGCTTCGATTGGATTTCATGGAAGTTCTATAAAAAATGGAGCACATGTTTTACCAGCAATCCAGGTAATGTTAGGTGGAGGTGTCAATAGTGATGGCGAAGGTGAAATTGCCGAACGTGTTATTAAAGTACCGAGTAAAAGAGGACCTGAAACATTAAGGACTTTACTTGACGATTATGAATTAAATAGCATAGAAGGCGAGTACTATAAAGATTATTTCAAGCGCCAGGGTAAGATGTATTTTTACAGTCTACTTAAACCATTGGGCGACCTCGAGACGGTAATACCAACAGATTATATCGATTGGGGAAAGGAAGAAAACTTCGCTGTGGAAACTGCAGTTGGCGAATGTGCAGGAGTAATTATCGATTTGGTGTCAACGTTATTGTATGATTCAGACGAAAAACTGGAGTGGTCGGCATCTGCCTTGAAAAATAAAAATTTCGCTGATTCAATATACCACAGTTATAATGTTTTTGTAAATAGTGCTAAAGCCATGCTGCTTGGTGAAAACGTTAAAAACAGCACACAAATGAGTGTGATTATGGATTTTGATCGCATTTTCGTTGAAACAGGTATCTTTTCCTTTGAGGAGGGATCGTTCAGAGAACATGTTTTGCAGATCAACAAGCATGAACCTCATGAAGGTTTTGCACTATTGTTTCACAAAAAGGCCACTCACTTTCTTACTCGAATAAAAGCAGTACGAGAAGGTGAAACTGTGAAATCGGTACATTGAATATGAGCAAGCACACAGCAAAACTTACCTTGGTTGGCGCAGGACCAGGAGATGATGACCTTATCACCATGAAAGGGATAAAAGCGCTTGCCGATGCAGATGTAATTCTATATGACGCATTAGTCAACGAATCACTATTGAATTATGCTCCAGGGAAAGCCAGGAAAATTTTTGTTGGCAAACGAGCAGGTCTGCACAGCGTTCAGCAGGAAGAGATCAACAGGCTAATTGTGAAATATGCCTTTAGTCATGGTCATGTAGTCCGACTCAAGGGGGGTGATCCTTTTGTTTTTGGAAGAGGGCTGGAAGAGATAAATATGGCAAAATCTCATGGAATTGAAACCGCTTTAATTCCTGGAATAAGTAGTGCACTGGCTATCCCGGCGATGCAAAATATCCCGTTAACCCATAGAGGTGTTTCGGAAAGTTTTTGGGTATTGACAGGAACGACGAAATCAGGCCAATTGTCCAAAGATTTGTTACTCGCCGCACAATCCAGTGCCACCATTGTTATACTTATGGGAATGAAAAAATTAGATCAAATTTTAAACGTTTTTGCAAATTGTAATAAAAATAACACTCCTGTAGCTGTCGTACAAAACGGTTCCCGACCTGACGAAAAATTGGGTTTGGGAACTGTTTCTACGATTTCAGAAATAGTAAAATCAGAGGGCTTGTCTTCACCAGCTATCATTGTGATTGGAGAAATTGTGCGCTATACTAAAAAGGAGGCCTTTTCAGAATTAGTAAGCACATATGCTCAGTAATTCTAAACTTAATTGAGAATGGGACAAAACAAATTATATCCAATATTCCTTAAACTGGAAAATCTTCAAATCTTGTTGGTTGGAGGAGGTAATGTTGGTTTAGAAAAAATTACTGCACTTCTAAAAAACTGCCCTGAAGCTAAGGTAAATGTAATAGCAGACTACATTTGTGACGAAATAGTGGCCATTTCGGCCAAAAACCAAAATGTAAATCTTTTGAATAGAAAGTTTTTCACTAGTGACCTTGATGGGAATGACATACTCATACTGGCAACAAATGACCGCAAACTGCACGAACGGATCAAGGCAGAAGCACGAAAAAAAAGGATTTTGACCAATGTGGCTGACACGCCGGAATTATGCGACTTCTACCTTGGGTCTGTGGTACAAAAAGGAGATTTGAAAATCGGCATCAGCACTAATGGAAAATCACCTACTTTTGCCAAACGGTTTCGGGAATACCTGGAGGAATTACTTCCGGATAACATTCAGGAATTGGTTGATAATTTGAATGAATTCAGAAATAACCTTAAAGGTGATTTTCAATTTAAAGTCAATGCCTTAAATGAACTTACTTCTTCATTTTTATCAAAAAAACCATTGAGCTAATATGCATATTGCAGTAAAAAATAAACAATTTTATAATCCATTAAGCGTAGCTGTGAAAAAGCCTGATCTAAACTATTTAAATGAGAAGTATCTAAATCTTTCTCCAGAAGAACGGTTAATAGAAATTTATAAGGATTTTGATGAAATCCTGCTTACTTCCTCATTTGGAACAACAGCAGTTTATCAGCTTTACCTTTTTCATAAAGCAGGTATTAAGCAAACTGTTCACTTTATTGATACTTCATATCATTTCCAGGAAACACTGGATTATAAAGAAAAACTTACTACCTTGTTCGATCTTAATGTCGTTGACATTATACCGGATAAAGAACAAAACGAATTCTCCAAATTAGGGGAGTTGTGGCGTTACGATCCAGACCAATGCTGCCATATTAATAAGGTAGAACCCTTTGAAAAAATCAGAGATCAATATGAAATATGGATTTCGGGTTTGATGTCATGGCAGAGTAGTCACAGGGAAAATCTCAATATATTTGAGGAAAAAAGGGGGGTCATCAAGTTTTATCCTATTCTTGATGTAAGTGAAGATGAAGCTCTTAGGGTGATAGAGGAAAATAATTTGCCTATTCATCCATTAAAGCCTTTGGGCTACGAGTCGATTGGATGTAAGCATTGTACATTAAAAGGAAAGAAAAGAAAAGGCAGATGGGCTCAGACAGTAAAAACTGAATGTGGTCTGCATCTATAAAAATATAAGGTAACAAGTAAGGCGATCAATTTCTTAATTTGTTTCGGAAATCAGATTTAATTAGTTAGAGGTAAGATAAATCCCGATCCTTTACTTGTTTACCTTATTCATCTTTCAACCTTTTGGTTGTGAGATACTCCTCTTCATTTGATAAGGTAAACAGACGGATTTTTCCGTCTGTTTATATTTTAGGGCAAATCCAATTGGATTTATAAGCTGAAATAGCAAACTTTTATTAACCGGTAACTCCAACAAGCTCATTTAATTCTTAGAATGATATGCTGAAGGCTGAGGATCAATTGGTTCCAAAACTTTACCTGTCAAAGCTGGATGATCAAGACCAATATGGGTGGCTCGAAAAGTAGCGTAAATAAATGGCCCAATCGGTTGAGGTGTAGTACCATCGGGCATACGCTTATATCCGGCATAGGGTGTCATATATTCCCAAAGAATATCACCATTTTTATTAACCTCAAAATACCGGCCTCTTGTTCCTTCGGTAATAAAGGCATTACCATTGGACATTCTATGCGCACCAGATATAAATGGGCTGTAAAATGATAAGCTATCTCTGGCGATATAGGTCCATTTTGGTGACTCAGGACCAAATGTGCCACTTTCGTTTAATGTATATCCTCCTTCTGTTAACGGCGTTTCTATTTCCACAATTGAGGAATACCCGCCAATACCATATGGCACATTGTTGTTAAAAACCATCAGATTTCCTTCACCCGGAAATCCATTCTCAATCCATTTTACATCATGCTGGCCTCCTAATTTTCGGTCAGTAGAATCTCCTCTGTCGTAGTTTTCAGGATTGCCCCAGCGATATAAAAAATCACCTCCTTTGCCCCATCGACCTCCTGTATGACTTGCAGCTTCTTCTATCGTTGTACTATGATCAATCACCAATATCTCATCGAATCGCTGCGAACTCAACACAATCTGATCGAGATCCGCATTATAATTTATTGCGTTTATATGAAATAAATCAGAGCCTTGATTTTCCGGGGTGTCATTTGTGTTTGCATTATTTTCTGCTCTTTGCTTATCTAGCTCCTCTTTAGTCACCGGTTCATGGATTCCGCCAAGATTGAAATCAAATAATTCCGGATGTTCTTTGACTTCACCATAATTTACTTTTTCAGCATCAAAATCCTGGATGAGGTGATCCCAAAAATGCCATTCCCAAACTACGACTGCACTGTCTTTTCCGATGGGCTTAAGTTCTACTATCCAGTCAGGCCAGATGCCTGCCTCCGGGATTTTCTTTGGATCCCGGCCTGCAACAATGGCTTCATCCTTAGTTTTAGATTCCCATGCAATTGTCAAATAATTACCATTTGGCATGATAGCCACATCATGATGCGCCATGTATTTTGATGTCGAAAACTTATATTCCCAGACCAATTCACCCTCCCAGGAAAATTCTTGTAGCCAACCTCCCTGGCCTCCGCCTGCAAAAACTGAATTTTCAGGATCTCTTCCTCCACGAGCAAGATTGCCATTGTCTTTTAGGTACATCCAACCTGACGGTCCAAACTCACTTTTCCATATTTTTACAACCAATCCATCCATGTTAATAAGATACGTTGAATCCGAAAGCAATGGATTAAACAAAACATATCCGGGAGTCGCTTGAGGAGTTTTGCTTATTAATCCTCTTTGGATACCCAATCCTGGCATATTGCGATTTGGCTTTTCTTTGGCTTTTTCTTGCTGACAACCTGAGAAACCAAATGCGATACAATATGCGAATACAGGTACAATAATTTTCGTAAACTTGTTGGTCATGGCGTTAACTTTATGGCTTTTACAGGTTAATAATCTATTTAGAATTTGGCAATGTAAATAAAATTATCAGATATAATGGCTTGGAAAGAATAGTTTTGTTTTACCAAAATACCTTTTCAAAAAATTCTTTTTATGAAATAAAATGAGAATACACCGAATGAATTATAGTATTTGAAGCCAATATTTTCTATGCTAATTAATTGTAATTGATTAGTTCTTCAGACACCTTACAGAAAAACCTTCGCTTTTATAATAATTATATAAACCAGTTTCATTTCGGTCATTTGCAACACCCATCCTCCAGGCATTTTCTATGGAAGCTTCTGTAGTTGACCACCATCTTCCGTGATAGCCAATCATCATGAAGTCTCCATTAGGCCTTCTGAATCCTCCAGGCAGGGCATTAAATCCGGTCTCATTTGTAGCTCCATCATTTGGCAGATGCCAATGTGTATTCCCTATTTCTTTAAGTTTGTCGCCAGCATTTATTGAGCCACCAAGAAAATCGACAAGTATATTCCAATCCTGATTATCAGGAACACGCCATCCAGCCGGACATATTCCACGGGGATCAGTTATCACATACCAGGTATAAAGCCGTCCATAGATATCCTCAAAGTTTTCATTACCGGCATAAGCCCACTGGTATTTCGGATCTGGTAATCCAGAAATATCAATACTGGGATTACTAGTTGTTGGGATAATATCTCCATTGAGGTAAAACTCTGTTTTCAAGTTTTCAGACATCCAGACCTGTGAACCAATTTGTATAGTATCATATTCATAACCCTCATAATCAATCGGAAGCCGCAAAGGCTTTGGATCATTTTCGTTTGTACATGTAGAAAATAAAAAACATATAACAATGGATAGGAACAGGAAGCTTTTCATGATTTCTATAACTTATCTAATTGAAATATCACAATTATTCAAGCTATAATTGGCTGGTTGTTTGATGATTAACTATATACTGAATATACAAAAAATATGAAGGCATTTATCGGATAATCTTTTTGATTTTAAAAAAAGTAAAATGCATTATGCCAGCATATTAAGTGATCTGTTTTCAATTGCCACAGTTTTTGAAATTGTAAACCCCCTATTTTTATCTGTCGTTGATTAATTTTGAAGAAATAGTAAATCATTCCTTTACTATCTCTATATTACCCAATTATATTATGAACTAATTCCAATTATTGACCTAATTCGCTGACATTCATGCCAAAAAATACCCCAGCATTAAAACTCACGATACTACTAGTAAGCTCATTAACGGTAATGTCCATCGTTACTATCTCCCCATCGCTTCCCGAGATGTCTTTGGCATTTCCTGAAATTTCAAATGCTCAGTTTTTGGTAAAATTGGCCCTGACCTTTCCGGCACTATTTATAGCCATCACTGCTCCATTTGCAGGCCTGTTAGTGGATCGATATGGAAGACTGAAACTTCTATGGGTCGCTTTACTGACCTATGCTATTGCTGGCTCTTCGGGATTTTTCTTATCGAATATTTATTATATCCTGGCAACCAGGGCAGTATTGGGAATATCCGTTGGCATTTCAATGACTATTGTAGTCACGTTAATTGCCGATTACTTTGAAGGACAGGAAAGGCAAAAATTCGTAGGTATTCAGGTCGCCTTTATGTCGATTGGTGGTATCTTATTTATCGGACTTGGAGGAATTCTTGCGGATATTGGCTGGAGATATCCATTTTTAATCTATTTGTTTTCATTACCAATCATTCCATTGACCTTCCTTTTTCTTTATGAGCCAAAAATAGAACACAAAAAAATAGATCAGATTATAAAACTGAAACCGCCACGAATCATCTGGTTATTGCTGGGCAATGTAATGATCATGTGGATATTGTTTTTCATGATTCCCGTCCAAATTCCTTTTTATTTAAAAGAGATCGGCGTGGAAAAAAATGCACTGATTGGCCTGGCTATTGCGTTGAGTACTGCTTTTTCCGCTATTTCATCTTTTTCATACTCCAGATTAAAAAATAAGTTCAGTTTCTTTACCATTTTTTCGATGGGTTATATTTTGCTAGCAATTGCATTTGGAATAATCGCACTGGCAAAATCGTATATAGTCGTTGCCTTAGGGACGATGATCGGAGGATTTGGAATGGGTATGATGATTCCGAATACCAATATGTGGGTTATGAAAGTTACCTCACCGGAAATCAGGGGGAAGGTGATCGGAGGCTTGACCACATTTTGGTTTTTTGGACAATTCATTTCACCTATACTGCTGATGCCTATTTCTGAAGCGTACTCTTTTTCAGAAATGTTTTTTTTCGGTGCAGCTGTACTTCTTTTCTTGTCAATCCTGTTTTTTATACTTCATATTGCTGGTAGCAGGAAAACTGAATAAAATCAGAAATTCGTTCGTTTCGAAAATTGCCTTTTAAATAAAAAATGAACTTAGAATTAAAAAAAGCTTGCCAGGATAAATCCTAACAAGCTTGGTTGTGTTTATTCAATTATTCATTGTCTAGTCCTACTTCTTATCTGGTTTAGGAAATTCAAATACTTTTGGTTGCGGATCGATCGGTTTTAATTCTTTGCCTGCAAAAGCCGGATGATCTGCCGGAATAAAGTTTGCCCTAAACGAACTGTAAGGCATAAACATTGGACTGAATGGATCACCATTTGGCTGGCGGATATCACCATGGTAAGGATTGAGATATTCCCAAACAATATTGCCTTCAGGAGTCACTTCAAAAAATCGTCCTCTTGCTCCTTCGTCAATTAAGGTATTACCGTTTTTCATCCGTTGCGCCCCGGAAATAAAACTGCTAAAAAACGATAAAGTATCAGTAGCCATATACTGCCATGTTGGTTTTTCAGGTCCAAAAGGTTTATTATTTTCTATAATATAATTTCCATTGTCATCAACTGGAGTCGAAAGTTCATAGACAATAGAGTAATTACTGCTTGAATTTCCCATATCACTAAAATCTACATCTGAAGGAGGATGATTGTTAAATACCGTTAAATTTCCTGCCCCCGGGTTTCCTTCTTCAATCCAACGCACATCGTGTTGACCAAATAGTTGGCGGTTTGTCGAATCTCCTTGCTGATAGTTTTGAGGATTTCCCCATCGGTAAAGAAAATCTCCTCCTTTACCACTTCTACCTCCATGGTGACTCGCCGCTTCTTCTGTTGTAGTGCTGTGATCAATAATAATAATTTCACTCAAATGGGGTGAGCTGAAAACAATCTGATCTAATTCAGGATTATATTTTATGGCATTAAAATGAAAGATATCTGATCCCATATTATCTATTGTCTGGTTTCTTTCAGCTTTCCCCATAGCTTTTAAAATGTCTAAACTATCCTCCGTGATTGCTGGAGGTATAGGTAAACCAAGGTTGAAATCCAATAATTCAGGATGATCCCCGGGATTTCCATAATTGACTTTTGTTGCATCGTAATCTTGAATCAGGTGATCTTTGACGTGCCATTCCCACACAATCTTACCGCCACTTTTCCCTTGCGGTTCTATTTCAATAATTTTCTCTAACCAGGGGCCAGACTTTGGGATCATTTCCGGTTTCCTACCGTTGGCTAATGCTTCTTCATAAGATTTCGCCTCATAGGCAATGGCCAGTATGTTTCCGTTGGGTAACACCGTAAAATCATGATGGACGATGTTTTCTTCGGTGGCATATTCAAAATCCCAAAGCATCTTACCTCCCCAGGAAACTTTTTGAATTCTTCCGTAAGGTCCTCCGAAACCAAAAGTCGGATAATCCGGATCACTTGCACCTTGAATAACAGAACCGTCATCCAATAAATATGCTCCGAATGTCTCATAATTTCCTTTCCATTGATGAACTACCTCTCCTTTACGATTGACAAGATACATAAAAGGAGACCTTGGGACAGCAAAAAGAACATAGCCCGGGGCAAGCTCCTCTGTTGTTTTTGTCAATCCACGTGGAATATAGTAGCCAAACAGGTCACGGTCAATTTTTTGAGATTCGGGTTCTGCCGGGGATTCCGGTTTATTCGGACTGCAATTAAAAAGAATGAAACTCACGATAATGAAAATTGAGAAATGCTGAATTTTTTTCATGTGGAAAATCATGGATAGGTGGTTAAAATTGGTTAGTAATAGATCCTAAATAGTATTGCCTCTTTGTAAAATCGACAAAATTGAGCAAAGTAAATGTAAACTTTATTATTAGATAACAATGCACAGTAGAGGTTTTTTATATTCAGAAGCTTTCTTTCGAATAAAAATTGAATTACACTGAAAATGTGTAGGTTATGATTCAATTTTTCATTAACATCAAAGGTTTTTTTCGAAATATATATTCTAAAATTAGTATTTCGGAGTCAAAAAACATTAAACCGTATCGCTAATTATTAACCCATTTTATTATGCCTATCAAAATTATTGGTGCCGGATTTCCAAGAACCGGAACCAACACACTCAAGCAAGCCTTGGAAACTCTCGGTTATTCCAAGACCTATCACTTTAAAGAAATGATCGCAAAGCCAACGGATCTACAATACTGGCTGACACTTGAAGAAACTGGTAGTACAAATTGGGATGAGTTGTACGATGGTTTTGAAGCTACTGTGGATTTACCAGCATATCCGTGGTATTTAGAACATATGGAGAAGTACCCTGAGGCTAAAGTTATCTTGACCGTGCGCCCGTTTGACAAGTGGTATGACAGTTTGTACAATACAATTTACCAGGCCGGGCCTAAAACACTGCCTGAAAAGCTGGTGATGATTTCCAAATTGCTATTTAATTCACGAATTAGAAAAATGGTAAAATGCGTGAAATTCGCCAAAAGAAGAATTTTCGAAGTCGAACTTCAGGGAAAATTTGAAGATAAAGGCTTTGCGGAAAGAGTATTTAATGATCATATAGCAAAGGTAAAAGCAACGGTTCCATCGGAAAAATTATTAGTATATGACGTGCGAGATGGCTGGGGCCCTCTTTGTACATTTTTAGGTGTCCCCGAGCCCGAAGAAGCGCTGCCTCATCTGAATAAAAAAGAAAACTTTAAATCCATGTTGGCAAAAATGATGAGCGGAATGGCTGCCTAATTCAACCAACATATTAGCAACAAGAAAATTTAATGCAGGAAATCATCATAGAATTCCTGCATTATTTATTTTAAACCTTCAAATAATAGCGCGCCCCTCTGATTATTGCACATTAAATCGATTAAATCTCATCACTATAAAGCATGGAAATTAAGCACTTTATCACTCATTAAATGTTGATTGGTACTATTCAAATAAATCACATTCTATTTTCTTTTTCTAGTCCATTGAGGCTATTGATTAAGATAGTTTTTAGGTAAATTGCAACACAATAAAATTGATTTTTTAACAGATAGCGGCAAATCCACATTTTTTGCCCACTACTTAATTGGTATTAGCGAGATGGAAAATTTGGTTAAGGAATTGAACAATCGGATGCACGGCCGATCGGCGATAGAAATATTAACATACTTCATAAAAGAATATAACGGAACGATAGCACTTGGTAGCAGCCTTGGCTTAGAAGACCAGGTGCTCACAGATATGATTGCCAATATAGATCCATCAACCAAAATTTTTACCCTGGATACGGGCCGAGTTTTCCCGGAAACCTATAAAACACTTCAGGAGACAAATAAAAAATATAGTATAAACGTTGAAGTATATTTTCCAAACTCTGAAAAAGTAGAACGGATGGTAAATGAAAAAGGGATAAACCTTTTTTACGACAGCATTGAAAACAGGAAAACCTGTTGTCACATCCGGAAGATTGAACCCCTTCGCCGTGCTATGACTAATATTGACGTCTGGGTAACTGGCATCCGAAGAGAA
This sequence comes from Cytophagales bacterium, assembly GCA_024643455.1. Taxonomy (GTDB): domain Bacteria; phylum Bacteroidota; class Bacteroidia; order Cytophagales; family Cyclobacteriaceae; genus JAAUQL01. The sequence goes on along the minus strand of JAHEMV010000024.1, from coordinate 591 downwards.
CAATCCATCACCCGGATCCTCAATGAAGTTGTGGAGTATGATGCCATCAATAATAAAATAAAGATTAATCCGCTACTTGATTGGACAGAAAAGGATTTATGGGATTATATCAAAAAATACGATGTGCCTTATAACGCACTGCATGAACAAGGGTTCCCGAGTATAGGATGTGAACCTTGTACCCGGGCTATTAAAGAAGGTGAAGATATCCGGGCCGGCCGTTGGTGGTGGGAAACACCGGAACAAAAAGAGTGCGGACTGCACAATAGAAACAACGGGCAAGTGGCGCAACAGTCCTAATAATTTTTTAGTATTTGCTTATAATTCGTTGAATTAGGCATTAAATTGTAAAAAAAGTAATCCTTTCAAAAATAAACCAAGTCATTTAATGGACCTAAATCCAATCCCAAGGTCACAAATGAAGGACTTCTTAAACAGACCTTTTTCATTTAATGATGACTTGAAGTACAATCTTAGATTGAGTATCTCGATCAGTTTTGGCATGTTCCTGTTTTACCTCTTTTTTCAACCACTGGATCTTGCAAATTCTGATTTCAACGATAGACTGGTCATTATAGCTGGATTTGGATT
>JAHEMV010000023.1 GCA_024643455.1 Cytophagales bacterium | reverse complement strand
TCATTATTTCGGATTGATCAATCCAGGTCCGGTTAAACAGTTCTCCATTCAGCGTGGCGGACTGGATGTATTTATTTTGCAAAGAATTATTTTTTGTGTCAATGATGAACGATTTTCCAGCTCCTACATCAATCGTTACCTGATCAAAAATGGGAGAACCTATGGCATACTGCGCATCGCCTGGTGTTACTGGGTAAATCCCCATTGCACTCAGTACGTACCATGAAGAAAGTGACCCCATATCTTCATTTCCACATAACCCTCCCTGGCCGGTTCGGTAGAGTTGGTCCATCACCTGACGTGCCATCTTCTGTGTTAGCCATGGTTTTTGTGCATAATTATAAAGATAGGTCACATGGTGAGAAGGTTGGTTCCCATGAACATACTGACCGATGGTACCTACAACACCCACATATTTTGGAAGACTTATCGTAGGTGTCATCGTAAAGAATTGATTTAGTCGTTCCGTAAAAAGTTCATTATCTCCAAGTAATTTTATTAGACCTAAGGGATCATGCTGAACCGACCATAGATATTGCCAGGCATTGGACTCGGTATAATGCCTGTTTGGTCTTCTGCCTACCAAAAGCGGATCAAAATACTTATAAAAAGAATGCGTACCGTTATGGACAATCTCCTGTTTATTTTGGCCGATTTCTGGTAGCCAGGAGCCATCCGTTTTTCTTGGGCGCATAAACTGGGATTCATCGTCATACACATTTTTGTAATTATTCGCTCGTTTCATGAACAATTGATAATCTTCCTCTTTACCCATGTCTTTGGCCATTTGTGCGATACACCAGTCATTGTAAGCCAGTTCCATCGTATTGGGTACCGATTCTGTGACTTTATCGCAAGGGGCATATCCCAGGGAAATATAATCCAGAAGTCCAGATCGTCCGGCAGAAGCTGGAAGCGGAGCGGGAGGGATGTTAAGTGCTTTGACCTTCATTGCATTGTAGATAGACGCTACATCATAGTCCCGGTATCCCTTCATGTAGGCATCGACAATTATTGGGATCAAGTGATCACCTACCATTCCCTGTCCGAACTGATTTCGAAAATGTTGGGCAGGAAGCCATCCATATTCTTTGGCTTTATTTTCTATAGATTTGATCATATCATTGACATGATCCGGAGCAATGATGGTCATCAAAGGGTGCTCCGTTCGGTAGGTGTCCCAGCATGAAAATGACGGATAAAAGTCGCCTTTATCCATGGAATGAATGGTTCCATCCATGCCAAAATAATTACCATCAACATCCTGGGAAATTTGTTGAGCCAGCAGACTGTGATAGACTGATGTATAAAAGATTTGCTTTTTATCCTCCGAAGGGTCCTCTATTTTTATTTTAGAAATTTCAGTATTCCAAACGGTTCTTGCATCATTTTTTATTTTATCAAAATCCCAATGATTTAATTCAGCTTCCATGTTCTTATGTGCCCCTTCGATTGAAACATAAGAAATCGCAACTTTCACTAAGATCTCTTCATTTTCATTAGTTTCATAAGCAAGGAATGCACCTATTTTCTCTCCTTTCTCTTCATTTTTATAAGGGAACAAACTGGCGCCTGATTCGGGAGTAAAATATTCGGAATCAAATGTTCCATAATATTTAAAAGGTTTACTGAATTTGGCGAAAAAGTAAATTTTTACCCCTTTTGAACTTTTCACGCCAGAAACAATGGAATCGTTAACAATAGTAATTACTGATAAATCACTCGAATCTGTCCCCCCGATAGTATGTCCCAGATCCATAATGATGTTTGCTTTTTTTGCCTTTGGGAAAGTATACTTATGCATTCCTACCCGTTTTGTTGCAGTCAGTTCAACTTTGATATTGTAATCCTGTAATCTTACTGAATAATAGCCTGGAGATGTGTTTTCTTCATCATGACTAAATCTCGCTCTGTACCCGCTTTCTGGGTTTTCTTTTGTTCCGGGAACAACCTGCAATTTGTCTCCGGTAGTTGGCATTATCAGCACATCACCGCAGCCTGTGTAGCCAGTGCCGCTCATATGCGTATGACTAAATCCCATTATGGTATTGTCCTGATAAGAATATCCTGAACTGTAAGTCCAGCCCTGGGTATCATTGTCGGGGCTGAGCTGCACCATAGCAAATGGCAAAGTAGCCCCGGGGAAAGTGTGGCCAAAAAAATCAGTCCCGATCATTGGATCCACATAATCTACAGGTTGCCTTGAAGGTGAATGATTTTGATCACAGGCAAATAGACCAAAGATAAAACAAAGTATAGCAGATAGATTAAATATAGATTTCATTTCAGGTGATTTATAACAAAAAATATTTCTATTCCTTGAAAAGTAATTTCAATAACTTAGGATATTGTGAAAAATCGGATATCAATAAATGTGCTCCTGCTTTTACTAATCTTGACCTTTTTTCAATATCCATGCCATATCGTCGTATTTCATTACTTGTGATTCCGGTAGCAATACCTTCAAATCTTCTGCATTCCCTGATTTCAACTGGCCCATCACCAAACACTGCAAGCTCGTTTCCTTTAAGGTTATTCTCTTTGATGATTTTTTCCATAACCATTTTTTTAGAGAATTTTGAAGAATCGCGGAGGGCCCCATAAATACCACCATCAAACATATCAGCATAACCAAGAAGTGTGGCTTCATTGATGACGTCATCGAGATCAGTGCCGCTGGCAAGATACATTGTTATGCCTCTTTTTTTTAATTCAAGTATGAAATTGTATGCACCTTTTAGGGTAAAATCAAATACATCAAGCTCGCCAATTTTAAGCTTGTGAAGCCTTTTATTTACCATTTCCATCAGTGCGTTATTATACACTTCTTTATAAGCATATTTGTCAAGTATTTTATCTTTAGGCACATATCTAAACTCTTCAATAAGTTTTATGAGCCCTTCCATCTGGAAAATGGTCTGGATTCCAGTAGTCTTATTGATAAAGTCCTTAACCTGTTTTACAACTTCGTTATATCCAACCTGATCTACATTATTGTATTCATCACCAAGAATGGATTTAATCATGACCGGTTCCATAATTTCTTCCCAACCCTGACGAAGTGTGCTGATGGTGCCATCATGATCAAATACTGCATGTTTGATTTCACCAAGGTGATTCAATACTTCTTTATTGCAGAGCTCGATTTCAGTACCAGGAAGATAGGTCGCGTTACGTATGTTTTCGGCAAGGTCGGCCTGATAAACAAAATTAGGGTCCCGGCTGATTTCGAGAATTTCCTCTCCAGAGGCAGTACCAGTTGTGAATAACTTTTGTACGGTAACAGCAGATGCATAGTTCCCAAATTCGGCTGCTTCGGTAGGTGAAAACCCTGCTGCCAAACAAAGCGCAATTGCGCTGATTCCGGTATCTCCAGCTCCAACAGTATCCAGTTTGCTGGTTAATTGTATCCCGGGAATTTCATGTGATCCTAGTGCATCAATTACTATTAAGCCCCTCGATCCACAGGTTATAAATACTGGCTTACTGGTTTTTTTGTAAATATCCAAGCCATATTTCACCAGGTCTGTTGAAGGAATGATTTCACTTGGATTTACAGACTGACCACATAGGGCTGCAATTTCAATATCGTTGGTTTTTCGGAAAATATTCTCAAATTTTTCATTGTAATGTCTGGAATCTACAATGATGATTTTGTCTTTGAATTCCTTAAAAATAGCATTGGCGCCATCGATAAATGCCTGGTTGTTCAGACTGCCTTGTACCTGCTGATTGAAAATCAAAACATCGTATTCCTGAAGTGCTTCCTTTATTTTTTTTAATATCTGATCATCTGTTTCTTTTAATCGTTGATTGTAAACGCCAAAATCATTTCGAGGATCTTCGACATCACCTCGATATTTTTTCAGATACGTGTAAGTATTGAATTGTTCTTTTTGAATCACTAAACCTGAAGTATCTGCATGCAGGGCGTCAAGTTGTGACTTCAATTCCCGGCCATAGATGTCATCACCGATTACCGCTATGGCTTTAATCTTTGCAGGATTTAATACTGAAAGGTTGGCAACAATATTAGCAGCTCCCCCGGGAGAATAATAATGTGAGTCTACAGCTTCAGCATGCAGACCAGTCTCAATAGAAACTTCAGATCCCCTTGAATCCATAATCCAGTAAGCATCCAGACAAAAATCACCATAAACAGCAATTTTTGATGATTTTATTTTTTCAAGAATCTCTTTAACACGTTGCTGGTCCATACAAATAAGGTAAAATATTAGATAATTTATGTGCTGCTCTTAAGTGTAAAACGATGCAGTTTCCCATTTTAAATGGCCATTTATTAAACTAAAAGCAGTTCCGAGATGTACTTATAAAAAAGAGGAAATGTTTCTCTTTGGTTACCTTCTACGTAATATCCTTTCCCATCATAGGCTTCTGGTACACGAACCACGATACTCTTTTGATCTCTGTAATAATATCCTGTGCTGGATTCATCGGTGATATGAGACCGATGAAAAGGCCTTATATCAAAATCAGCAGTGATGATCCCTTTTGGTGTTTTCCCTATATTACCTGTCATGGATGCTGCTTTCAGGAAAACTTCGGGGCCTGTGACAGCACTTCCAATGTTAAATACCATTCCTCCCTTTGAAAGCTTTTCAATTTCATGGGTGTAAATAAGAAAATCTCTACCCGAACAACCTCCCTTGGCAAGACCATCAAACGAATTATGCTGATCCGTAACGTCTGTCCCGATGCCTGCATGAATGGTAAATGGTATATTTTTTTTATAACAAGTCGCCAAAACACTTTTTTCAGGATACATAAATTTGTCAGGAGAACCCTTTTTCCATACTTTACTCAAGACTTCTGAACGGAATTTTTCATCTATAATCATTTTGCCTAATGATTCGCCCAAACCCAATTGATAAAAATTGCCAAGATTCATAGCAGTATTGATATACGAAAATTCATATGCCATGCCAAATTGACCTTTTTCCAGCGCTTGAGGCACATATTCGCTAGTCTGACCAATCATAGCCAATTCGAAGTCATGGATGGAAGTAGCCATATTACCAGCAACACAAGTGAGTAAATTTTTTTGAACCAGATCAGCCAATAATAACCCTAATCCATTTTTTATAAGATGTGCGCCGGTGAAAAGTACTACCGGTAAATTATTGTTACGTGTTTGAATAAGCTCTTTTGCCAACATCATTATGGTGTTCTCTACACCAGATGAAACATTGAATTTCATCCTATGAACATCTGCTGGTTGCAATAAATCTTCCAGTTTCACTTTATTGTCCCGGCTATCAATAGGATAGGTTTTAATCTTTTTTGAATCAAAAATTTGATATTTGCCTTTATATTCCATGAAAATATGCAGATGCTTTATTGAATGATATTATAAATTAGAATAGAAATTGAAAAGATTAATAATCAACATTTTTTAAATATTACCTAAATATTCGGTTTTCGGGCCATAGAAAATCAGTAAATTTAAGCATGGATTATGAAGGCTTATTTATAGAAACTTCAATTTTAATGCTACCTCTTTACCTCCTTTTATTTCATAGATACTTTTACCCTTAGAGGTATTCATAGCGTTCAATTTAATTTTTTCTTTTTCATCCAATACCAATTGACACGTGGTATTTATGGGGATTTTAAGCTTTAGCAAGCGATTTCCTTTTTTACCTGTCAATAAAAAGCCAATGGGTCCGAAAGGCGTGTAATTTTCCAGTTCAAGATATTCTAGATTTCCAGGTTGTGGATGGATCTGGAATTGTTTGTATGCTGGTTCTATAGGCCTGATACCCGCAATATCCATATATACAGAAAAGAGTGGGGCAATAGATGCATGGCTCCACTGCGAACCGGAATCTGGGATTACGTTCCAGAATTCCTGCATAGTATTGTTCTGATGAACTGAGTCCATCTTGATCCATCGTTCTTGAAAATCCTGAAATACTATATCAATTTTTCCAGCTTTTCCCAAAGCCCACAAATACCAATTCGCGTTGGTTGGGTAGGACAAACCCATATTTTCAGGTTTATTAACTAAAGCCGATATTGCTGCCTCTTGCTGTTCGTATGGGCATAGGTCAAATAAAATGGCCGTTGAGAGAGACCTGTCACACATTCTTTCTTTCCCTTCTTCCTTTACCCATGGTTTATTGCAGACGAATAATTTTTGAGTTGTATCCCAGTATTTTGAAATTGTGTTGTTCAATAGTTCATAGCTAAATGCGTTGGCATCCCGTGCAGTTTGGTATTCACCTTTTGCCTCGGCAAGTAATCCAAATGCGTTTTTCATCATTGCTGCAGCGTAGAGATTGAATGCGCATTGCTTATGTCGCTGTTGTTCGTAGGCTTCGTGATCAATCCATACTGCTGGTATTCCCAGATTTTCTACCGGTAATAAACCATCTTCGCCAACAATCGATTTTAGATATTGATTAAATCGTTTGAGCCTAGGCCAAACTTCATTCAAAGCCTCAAGGTCACCAGTATATAAGTAATAATAATAACAATCGAAATTGAATCCTACACCATGATCAAGCAATGGGCCCCATTTGGTAAGGCCGAGTTGCCGTTGAGTAAGCCTGTTCAAACGATCAAATGCAGGCCAGGTATCCAGGAAGTACCCATCTAATGTTATCCCCTGGCTGTATGTGTTTACAAATCGTGCGGGTAATTGATTTTCTCCAAACACACGGTGAATTCCATGGAGCATATGACCTAAGTCTCCGCTGTATTGTTGTCGTTCTCTTGCCATGCCATCGACTATGGTTTCCTGGGAATTGTTGTAAATGGTATTGATGCAGGCATTGATGAGTTTTTGAAGGTCTTTGTCCGATGTTTTTACTTTTGCTGAGTTAGGCCAGTTATATAATCTCCTTTTCATGCCTACATTTTTGAGCACTATTTTCCCTTTTTGTCCATGAATGTGGAGTTGAATCCACTTGACACTTTCAAAGTCAAAAGGGTGAAAATGATTTTCTCCTTCTTGGCATATAAATCGTGACCAGGAATGGAAATGATTATTCATAATTGCAGGACCTCCATCTTTAAAGAGCTTGTGCCCCTCCTGAACCATCATTTCGACGATCGTACCGGACGGGGCCTGGATAGTAAAAAATGGCCACCCTACAATTTGCTCGTCAAGCGAAAAAGTTAGTACAGCTCCCTTTTCATCATCAGCAAGGATTATTTCCCAAGCATTTTGATCGATTGGATTTGCTGAATCTTCTTGAATGCCTTCGAAAGCATCAGGTGTTATCATCTCAAAATATTCCTGCGGAGGACGGTGCCATTTCACCCAATACGACTCCTGTAAAGTAACATTATGAACATCAGATTCCACCAACATTGGAATGCTTCTTTTACGTAGCTCTGTCACAGTATCTCCGCTTGATGAATCGTTCATATAATCGGATGCACCAGCGCTTAATGCTGGTTTTGTTCCCAAACCATGGATATTTGAGGCTTTTATCCATGATTTATTAATGGAATAATCGGCATTTGTCCAACCGTAAGGATACGATCGACTATCAAACTCTTCCTGCAAAGCCCTCAAATACCAGCGTTTATATTGACCAGGTTTCCAGCTTCGAGCCAGATGACAATCCCAATTTTCATCAGAAATAATGGTTTGTTCAGAGCCGTCAGTAAAGGTTATTTTTAAATAAAATATAAAACCGGGTTTGCCAACAGGCCAGGTGCCATCCCCATATCCGTAGTATAGTACAGTAGCTCCAATTACATTTTCTCCTTTGGTAAGGAGTTTATCCAATTCCAACGGATCTGCTTCAGAAAACCGCGGATCCGAAGGAGGCGGGCCCCATTGAATTCGTTTTCCATTTACTGATAATTCATATCTGCTATCGCCAAGAATCCATCCTTTTGCACTTGAAATTTCTTTTTGAACGGTGATGGATTTTCTAAATAAAATAAACGTATTGGCCAGAGTTCGTTGCGATGGGTACCAGATCCATTGGGCTGGAGTGAGGTCAAGAGCATATGTGGAAGGGAGTATTAAACCATCATTAGCCAATACCGCTGATGAATAATTCAAGGATTCTAAATTTTTATGTTTTTTGGTAAATCCCGAACCTAACATCAGTGATGCACCACCAATGGCACCCGATTTAAAAAAGTCTCTTCTGGAAAAATTGTACTTTGGCATTATCGATTTTTTATAGGTAAAAAGAGGTAAAAAAAAATTTATTGTACAAAATATATAATGAAAATTAAGCTGATTTTTTATGAAAGCAAATCCAATCGGTAAATCATTGGATTAATTAAATCACTTTCCAAATAATTAAAAAAGAACGATAGGATTTGAGTGCGTTAAACATTGTGGTATTAAGTAATTACCTCTAAATGGCCAAGTGGGTAAAAAAAAGGAGATAAATAAAAATGGTTAAAAAATTATCGATAAGAGGTAGAAAACAAATAATAAAACCTAACTTGTAAAAAAAATTATTTTAATAATGAACAAAGGAACAGTAAAATTTTTTAATAATGCGAAAGGATTCGGATTTATTAAAGACGCAGAATCATCAAAAGAGTATTTTGTACATTCAAATGGATTGAAAGAAAGCATCAGGGAAAATGATGAAGTAACTTTCGACTTAGAAGAAGGAAAAAAAGGATTAAATGCGGTAAATGTTAGACGTGCTTAGTCTAAAAATATAACCATTTATAATTTTGAGTCCTGCAATACGTGGGACTTTTTTTTATCCTTCTCGTTATAGGAATAAAGTTTAGGTGAATTAATGCTTACCTGGTAAAGGGGTAGCGTGATTTAAAAATAATCTTCTGTCTTTATAATCCCTTCTTCTAAGAGTGCTTTTAAAACGAGTTCTGTCATGTCACTTTTAAAAGCAAATTCAAATCTAATATCCATGACATAGGCTTTAAGCCTCATTTTTATAAAACTTTTCCTCCCTTGCATATCTTGAAAAAATAACGCGACAATGGGTTTATTTAGAAATACATACCTGGATACCTGGGCTCCTTCAATGGCGATTTTGCGTACTCTTTCTGTGTCAATATCCATAGGCAGATAAAACTCAGCGACCACCTGGCAGTTCGCTTCTCCAGAGTTCGAATTGGAAACGGACTGACTCATCAACTCGGAATTTGGGACACTTACAAGGCTGTCATCCGGCGTAACAATCCTAGTGGAGCGTAAACCGATTTCCATAACTTCACCATAATATTTTCCAATTTCGATTTTATCGCCAACTTTAAAAGGTTGGTCAAATATGATCATGATGCCTCCAAAAATATTTTTCAGTATATCTTGAGAGGCAAAACCGATTGCAACGCCGACAGAGGCAGAGAAAGCAAGTACTGTGGTTAAAGAAGGAGAGAATACACCCGCGATGATGATCGTTATAGCCATGACCCAGGATAATATTCTGACTAATGGAATGAGTCCTTTTAATGTAATTCGATATTTAGCACTTTTTTCGGCAAGAAATCGAATCAGGTTAATGGCGATTTTAATGCCAAAGAATGTCATTACCAGAATGATACCTGCCCAGATAAATTTTTGTGCAGAAATAAATTCATAAACAGGATCCAGAGGTTTGGCAGCTTGGCTTTTTTCTGAATTTTGTATCGAATCCTGTTTTGCTAGAATTTTTAACGAATCACCTACCTTTATTATGCTAGCTTCATAGGTCGTGTCCTGGTTTATTTCAGCAGTAAAACCGTAGGAAAAAGCTACCGCTATAAGTATTAGGATTAAAACAATCTTTTTCATGCTTAATAAATTAAATTCCTTGATTTTAACATATTAATTGAATGTCTGTAAATCAATGGATTTACCTCAAACCACCCGTTTCGTTCTATTAGTATGCCATCGTCGAGCAGCATAATTACTAATAAATGAAGTTTTTCCAGAGGTTTTTTCAATACTAAGCAGAGATGTTCTAAGGTTAACCCATCGTGCATGATCAGCAAGTAAATTAAAAATACCTTTTCGGAATTGAGTTTTGAAATAAATGAAAAATCTGGTGGCTCAAAATTGTTAATTTCAATGGAATCTTCATTGATATTTTTTGTTGATAAAAGCCAATAAGACAAAGCCAGGGATATATTACCCTTTGCAAATTCATTTAACTGTTTAAAAAATTGATTTTGTAAATAAACTTGTTTGTCAATCGGTTCAAGGGCATTGAATTTTTTGGAATCAAGGTTTTTTTCTGCCGGTTGAAAAACGATTTTATATCCGCTTATATTGTTTTTTTTCATAATGAGTTGTCGCAGTTCATCATCTGAAAAAGCAGTCATATTGATCTGATATCCAAAATAATTTGAAATTTCTATGGTACTATTCAGGTAATCCCATGCATAAACGTTTGCTGTGCAAAGCCAGAATACATTGTGATAAGTTTTTGAAACCAGCTTAATGAACAAATTGATGTAGTCAAAACCTTTGATGGTCCGGAGATAATAATTCTGGATATTTTCAATTATTATAATTTTATTTTTATGCTTGACATTTATAAGATTGATGAGCTCGTCCAGACTATCAATATTTTCAGTTTTAAGAATCGTCTTCCAAGAGTTTAAGAAATCATCTTTACTGCTGACGTTTATCAATCGGTTTTCATAAATCACTTTTGTGTTTCCAACAAGCTTATCTATAAAATAATTGATTAGTGTGGTGTGTCCGCTCCATTTTTCACCGACAATAACAGTAGGTGCATATTTGCCATCTTTCCAGCTTTGATATGCTTTACTTAGACCTGCCACTTCCTGTGATCTTCCTGTAAAAAGATTCATTTCTGTAAGTGGTTGTATTTTATACAATTGTTGATAAACGATCGGAAGGCGGTTGATTTTATATATAGCTTCTGAAAGGAAGTCAGATAATTCGGTAGCGATGTACTCGTTTGACCCGGATATACCGAATCGTCTTTTCCAGGGTTTTATAAATTTGTTAAAAACTATCTCCTGCTTTTTGTATGCCTTTGTTGTTTCTACAAATAATTGCTTTGCTTTGCTCTGTATAAAAAACCTAAAATCAACAGTTCGCTGAATGGCTTTAGCTTTAGTCACGATTATCCTAAGGGCAAAGGCGTTTTCGTTGTTTGTTAGCTCAAGTGTTGAATCAATAAATTGTTTAACCATCTCATCAACAGCTTTATTATTATCAGAACCATATGTGGTAAGTGATTGCTGTACGGCATTTAACTTATTTTTAGATCTGTCAAATCCTTCGGAAATAAGTTGAAGTGTCTTCTCATTTTTTAGATTGTTAAATTCTTTTGACTCTAAAATGGAGTTTAGATTGAAAGCAATGATACCAGATATGTTACTTATATCCTGTTTAAAGGACTCAACGTGCCGGATATTATTCGCTTTTAATATAGAACAGGCTTCCTGGAGTTCAGGTAGGTATTTAAAACTAAGTAGCTCATGGGGTGAAAAGGAATCCAGATCTGAATTTTTTAGCGGAGCATCATAATTTATTAACTTTGTTAACCACTTTTTATCAGAAATCTCCGAAACGAATTGATCAATTTTCAGTTCAAATTCATTAATACTGCCTATAAAGTTCTGATTTATTATAGTTTCAATTGCGGGATTTACAGATGTCTGGACAAGGTGCTTATCCAGACTATTGATTTCATTTTTTATTTCTTTGGTGACATTAGCTTTCGGCACTGAAAGTCTTGCTATAAGTCGGTCTTTAATTTCTTTGATTTCCTTATGGCTTTTTGCAATAAAAGTGATAATCTCATCTGTGTTTTTTGTGAAAATATTTTCCAGAATAGATACTTCTATCCTGATTTGTGATATTAATTTGAAAATTTCCTGATCGATTTTCCAATCTTCAAATAGACCAAAAGCAGTATTTCCCCATCCAATGTTGCTTCGGTGTATTTGTTTTTTATAATATTCCTGTCGCTTAATTCGATTGTGATATTTCAATAAGAAAGTAGGTTGTTCAATTGTTCCTGCCAAGGACAATTGTTTATTGAAATCTCCTTCATGGTTTTGATATAGGTTTTTAATATTTTTTTTGAATTCCTTAACTAATTCAGACAATTGATTCTTTTCATCTTTTAGATCAAATTGAATATCAAGACTTGCTGAGCTATCGATAGGCTTTGAAATGCAAAAATCAATTAAACGTATATTGGTTTCTTGTTCCTTATCCAAAGCGCTTTTGAGAATTTGAATTAGGCTTTTGGAATAGATTGACAAAATATTATCTATATTTTTAATTAGGATTGTTTTAGTGAATCGTTCTACTAGTAGCCTGTAAGGCAGATTATAGTTCCAGTATTGAATTTTTCGAGGAGCCTTTTTAAAGATTTTTAGAATGAAATTCCATAACAATTTAGGAGAAATACTTATTGAATAGAAAAAGCGCTTTGGTACTTTTATGAGTTTAATAAACCAGGAATCTTCTGGAGTATTATAAAATCGATCTTTATGTTGTTCCAGTTTTTGGGTCTTCGGCAATTCAGCCAGATAATCATCTATCAATACAACAAGATCATCAATCTGCAGAGAATAAAGTGGCATATTTATTTCTGAAAAAACAGAAGTGAAATGCTCTATTTTGGTCGATTGATAGTTCCTGGAAAGCTCCAATATTTGCTGGAGACTATCATCAGATATTTTTTTACCTTTTAATTTATCAACAAGGGATTTATTTGTTTCAGATAAAATGTCAAGTATGGAATTGATGTGATCTGATTTGTCTTCGCAAAATGTGATTAGATTTTTATCTAATATTTTATTGATTGAATCAATATCCTCGTTAATAAGCATTTTCCTTAGAGCTGATGATTTTGAAGTGAATATCTATTCAAAAATTGTATTTTAAATTGATATTTCAATACGATACATTCATTTTTTAGCTTTTGCTATCAATACAAGATGGAGAAAAAACCCTTAATGGTTTTTATTTCATTTCTGGGCTCATTCAGATCCAGTTGATAATAATACGTGCCAGCTAGCATTTGTTTTCCATGGTTTTTGCCATTCCAGTCGTTTTTATATCCAATGGTTTCAAAGATCGTTTCACCCCATCGATTAAGAATCGATAGTTTACTGTTTGGGTAGTGCTCAATATTGTCAATGGTAAAATACTCATTGAACCGATCGGTATTGGGTGTAATGATATTGTATGTTTTTATTTTTGGGACAAATGCCACACACGATGTATTGGAAATCGACATGGAATTATTGCCATTTTTTTCAATAGCCCTGATTTCAAAACAATGGTCAAATCCAGTGTTTTGATCCAGATAAGTAAACTGTAGTGTCGAATTGTTCTCAAATAATCGGTATTCACTGCTATCGATGCTGATCCATATTTCATAATGATCCACCCCGTTTTGCCAATCCAAATAATTATTCCAATTAAAGTACCCCACAGAGTCTTCCTGTTGTGACTGCAGCAAAATACTCTGGTGTATTTTCGATGTCAAAATATCTTCACAATCTGTATTGGTTTCGATTTTGTATTCGTAACTGTTCTCAATCGTATTCACATCCGGATCGGTGTAGCTTGTTTCTTCCGGATTAAGTGTTGCAATAGGTTTCCAGTTTTCTTGCCCGGCAATGGTTCTGTACAGGTATAAATTTTTTGTATAAAAATTCCCGTCATTCATTTGCCAATGGATATCCAAGGCATTTTCTTGAGTTGCAGATAAGGTGACATTGATGAGATCAATATTTGGAGGTAAAATATAAATCTGCTTATACAACAAAGCTTTTGTTTCACTACAAACCGTGCCGGTATCATAAGCAACCGCCGAAAACGAATGAAGCCCCTGACATTGAAAAATGTGATCTATGGATTTTTTGGCATTTATAGTATCCAGTGTGGTACCATCATCAAATGACCAATTGGCAAATTGAAATAGTGTATCTGCATCAAGACTGATACGAACGGTTTCTCCTAAATAAAAGGTGTCTTTCTCGACAACGATTGATCCCAACTCTGATGGATTACGTTGGATATAAACCAGCAATGTGTCTGACATACCATCACAAACAGTATCTGTAACACTGTGTTGATTAAACCATAGTTTGCCATTACCATACGATTCCCAGTTAATGGTTATCTGGTTGGTGCCATTTCCATTGGAAATTGTTCCAAAATCTGTATCCCATTGATATACTGAAGAATTGGTAAAATAGGATTCATATGGAACTTCAACAATGTCATTCGAGCAAAGTGTATCCGGTCCAAAAGGTGCTTCCGGGTCTAGTTGGATATTAATTTTAACAGGATAACTGATTGTATCAGAAATGCATCCATATCGGTTGGAAGCCAACAATTGGATTTTTGCCAGGTTGTTTGTCTCTAACCAGTTTACTTTAACGGACTTCGGCTCCTGTTCAGAGAAATATCCGCCTTTAACAAACCACTGGTAGAAATTTTGAAGGCTTTCTTTAAGGTAGTAGGCTACATCTGTCGTGTTTGGACAAACAGATCTTGGCCCAAATACGCGTGTGTTTGGTTCGATGATTCGGATTAATTTACGAGATATTTCTTCATTTCCGTTGCTGCAATCATTCCCACCAGTTGATGCGCGAAGAGTAACCAAATATTCTCCTATACGATTATACTGGTGTATGACCGGGGTATCACTTTGAGTCACTACTTTATATCCATCACCAAAATCATATTCAAATAGGGTGTAAATACTGTCTACAATAGGTTGAAATGTAATTTCACTTCCAAGACATAAACTGTCAATCGGTGTTTTTTCATTCTGATCATTGACAATAAAATCGATATTCAAATTGCCAAGACTGGCTCCTGTAGCATATCCAAATGATTCATTTTGTCCAAAGCCATAAACATATGCGATAAAACCATCATTGGATCTTATAGTATGGTTTCCGCCATAGGTATTGATCCGGGCATACGCATAATCACTTTCTGGTACAGGTAAAAAATAATTTCCAATAGAGGTGCCGTCAAACGTAATATTGGAGACTTCGCTTTTTTTAGTGATAATATTTAGAGAGTACCTCGACAAGGTAGCAATGCTTGGAGCATTAAAGGTTATTTTTTTAGCATCTGCTCATTCGGACTTATAGGGATAAGGAATGGATCGCCTAAAGTGCCATCGCAATCCATTGTCCTGCTATATTGACCAACAGCTATTGGTTTGTCAGACTTGACTTTTAGAACGGATGCGGATAAAATCTTTACGAACTCACCCTTATCAAGCAAATAACTTTTGTCATTCGCTATAATTGTGGTGTTGTCCTGGGTAGCCAGAAATTTGATAATATCTCCACCAAAACGGTTTTCAAGCGGCACAACAATAAATTCTTTGCCAAGTGTGTTGGTCGGATACATTTGAGCATAAAGATGATCATGCCCATTTTCTACCATGCACTCGCCAACCTGTGTGTACATATTGCCTGAAAACACAGCAAAATTCTGGCAACCAGATTGATTTGTTGCAATGATTTGGCTTCCTGTCAGATCTGCTTTTGCTCTTACCTGATAAGTTTGGCCTTTTTGTAATGTAACTCTGAATGGAACATTTGCTGGATTGCCGGAGATCGTTTGAACGGTTGGATTAATTTCGACTTCAGTATCATCTGTTATAGCGACAATTAGAAATTCGGAATCTGAGTTTGCATTATTATTGCGATTGCCGTCCTCCCAATGAGAAAGTACAAAATAATTATTTCCAAGCGAATAAGTGGGAAGAACAACTGTCATATCCGCACTATATTGTCGCTTATTCATAGCATAAACGCTTATATTTTTGTCAGCTTCGATGTGCACCCCTTTGTTTTCTATTACATTACTTCCGCTTGCCATTGCAAGTCCTGTAGGGATTTGAATTTTTCTCGTAGTATTTGGGTATACTTCAAACGGAATGGGATTAAAAGTGCCTTGATTTGGCATGGAAACTACTCCTTTTGTCGTATCATCAGCGCTGATGTATAATTCAAGAATGACAGGATTATTTGTACTTTGAAGCCAGTTGGTCATATAGCCAACCCAAAAGTCTTTTCCTTCTGTGGAAATTCCCTGAGTATAACTATTTGTTGGATTTAATAATTCGATCAGCAACAAAAGAAAAAAAGAAATTTTTATAACTAAAAATTTTGTCATGAACCACAGTAAACCGTAAAAAATACAGTTCAAATATAGTGTTAATCTACATAAAACGGAATTCGTGAATGTGGCTTCATTTGTGAAAAAAGTTATTCATGAGTTAAAAATTGAAACCTATGATTATATTCGGGATTCCAAAAATTTAATCTAAACTAGTATGACCATTAATCATCAAAGAAAATCCACATTTCTCGTATTGCTTTTATTATTATTCTCCTTCCTGTCATTTGCTCAGACCAAAGCCATCAAAGCAGGGTATGTTTTTGATGCGACTTCAGGGAAATTTGTGAAAAACAAAACAATACTCATTGAAAATGGCAGGATTAAAAGTGTCTCAGATACTAAAGGAGAGGTAATAGCAGACGAAATAATAGATCTATCAAATTCTTGGGTGATGCCTGGATTTATGGATCTTCATGTGCATTTGGAAGGTGAGTCATCTCCATCCGGATATTTGGAGGAATTTACCAAGAATCAGGCTGATATTGCCTATGATGCCGCTGTTTTTGCAAAACGAACATTAATGGCTGGATTTACGACTGTTCGTGATTTAGGAGGATCAGGTGTTAATACATCTTTATCTAAGGCTATAGCAATGGGAAAAGTAGAGGGGCCACGTATTTATTCTGCAGGTCGGGCTATTGCTACTACTGGAGGTCATGCAGATCCGACCAATGGATATAGAAGTGATTTGGAAGGAGATCCAGGTCCAAGACTAGGCGTCATTAATAGTCGTGAAGAGGCGCGTAAGGCAGTTAGGCAAAACTATAAAGATGGTGCTCAGGTGATCAAGATCACAGCGACCGGCGGTGTCTTAAGCCTGGCAAAAAGTGGTATGGCCCCACAATTTACAATGGACGAACTTGAAGGAATAATAGAGGCTGCCAATGATTTGGGAATGGTAACTGCTGCACATGCACATGGCGCCGAAGGAATGAAAAGAGCGGTTTTGGCAGGGATTAATAGTATAGAACATGGTTCGTTGATGACCGAGGAAGTTATGGATCTGATGGTAGAAAGAGGAACGTACTATGTGCCTACACTTTCTGCGGGGATTTTCACAATGGAAAAAGCAGAAATAAAAGGCTATTATCCAGATATCGTAGTACCAAAAGCAAAAACCATTGGCGCTCAAATGCAGGGAACTTTTAACAAGGCTTATTTAAAAGGTGTTAAAATAGCGTTTGGAACGGACAGTGGTGTTTCACCTCATGGTGAAAATGCAAAAGAATTCCAATATATGGTACAAGCCGGAATGAAACCGGATGATGCGATCAAGTCTGCGACGATAGAAGCTGCAAAACTGTTGCGAGTTGGTGATGAACTAGGTCAGATTAAGGATGGATATATTGCGGATATTGTTGCTGTTGATCATGATCCGTTGCAGGATATTAAAATCCTGCAAAACGTGTCATTCGTTATGAAGGAGGGAGTGGTCTATAAGAAATAATTGGATTAAAAGTAAATAAGGAATTCAAATTCAATAATTACAAAGGGCTTCAAAAGGTAAGATAATGCTAACCTTCTGAAGTCCTTGTTTCACATTAATCAAACCTCTTCGTCTCTGAGTGTTGGCCATTGCTTGTAGATCAGGTATCTCCATCCCCATTCCAATGGCCCGTAATTATATCTTTTCAACCAAAGTGGGCTTAGGATTAGTTGGGCGATCCAGATTGCAAAAACGACATAATAAAGTTCATAGCGTTGTAATTCCCCGAACAAACTAAATCCAAAACCTAGAAAAATTATTGCGCAGATGATTGAATGCATGATGTAATTTGTCAAAGCCATTTTACCAACAGCAGCCAAACTGGAGGAAAGGAATTTTAAGATTCCTGATTTACAAAATATCATAACAAGACCGACATGACCCATTGCTGTAAATATCCTCCCGAAATAATAGGTCATATTTGTTTGCGAAAAAGACAATATGGAAAAATCCTGGTTGATTATGGTTTTTATTTCATAAATATTGATTGCCAAACCAATGGTATAGCCAATTACAACCATCATCGAATAGGTACTGTATGATTTGGAAGCATCGAAAAAACCAAGCTTGAATAATGCCATACCAATAAACATCATGCTTAGAACATCCCATACATCATATCGGTATGGGTACATTGTCTGATCGTCGTAATTAATTGGAGCCAAAGTTTTAACTATAGAAAAATACCCTTTATGCATATCATCGATTCTTTCATTTATGATCTCTTGCGTAGGTTTTTTCTTCTTTACAATACCATCCCAATCTTCTAAAGCTTTTTTATTTTCTTTTGAAAGTTCCTTGCCTGCCTTTTTATCAGCTTGCGCTAATAGTGCCATGTCATGGGTTTTCTTCATGGAACTATGCTCCACAACTTCCCAAGCTGTACCGATCAACATCAGTACCATTCCTGCAGTCAGCAATACTTTGGGAGCTAGTTTTCGAAAAGGAAAAAGGAAAAGACCCATTAGTCCATAGGAGAAAAGTATTTCACCGGTCCATAATAGGAGGTATGCATGAATTAATCCAAATAGTACAAGCCAGATTACTCTTCGGTAATGCACATCCGCAACTTCGAGTCCAGCTCCGCGATCTTCATTTCTACTAGTCAGGATGATAAATCCAGCACCAAAAAGCATGGAAAAAATAGCCCTCATTGTACCTTCGAAAAATAGATTTGTTGTAATCCAGGCATAAAGATTGAGACCTGTACTACCACCTGCAATTGATGGATCGCCGTAACTGGGAGAGGGCAAGCCAAAGCCAGCAATATTCATAAGCAATATGCCAAACAGGGCAATCCCTCGAAGGACATCAATGGATTCAATACGATTTTTTTTACTGAGTGGAATGAGCAATTCACTTGCTGGTTGGTTCATAGGTTAAGGGTTAAGGTTAATAATAATTCATGTAAAATATGAATTATAAATCGAATTGCAATTTTATGTTTGTTGTTGCCTGCTAATCATTTTAATAAAAGGACACATCGATATTTTACTTTCTTTGTACTCAAGAATAGCTATTGTTTTCTATTGTTGAATCAATTGAAGAGATTGAAAATATGGGAGGTTGATTAGCGTCAATAAGATTTGAAATTTTAGTTTAAGCCATCCACGGACGTTCCCGTTTTATTTCTGTTCCCAATACATCCAATGCGATATTTACATCTTCCACCATCTGGAAGTCATACATACCTGCGCAAATAAAGTCTGCACCATTTTCGAAAGCATATTTAAACGCTTCGTCAGGAAGAATAGCACCGGCAGCCATCACTTTGAACGCAATCCAAGGCTGTGGAAGTGTTTTCATATAATCAATGGTTTCATCAGGATGGAAACAATACATATTGTCGTGCCATTCTGTGTGTCTTGCGGACCAGTAATTGTGGTGGTGGAGCGTCTTCATCCAGAAATCCGGATTAAATCCAGCAGCGACACATGCTTTAATGGTACTGATGTCGTGTGCACCGATTCCGACTGGAATTTTAGCATCTTCTATAAGTTGAATGGCCTTCGCTATGACATCTGATTTACCCTGAGCCATGTAGTGATCTGCAGTTTCGCCTTGAATGTAGCATGCACAAGCACCATAATCGATTGCTCGTTTTATAATATCCATATATTCACCAACAGGTTTGGCATGCCGGCCTTTTTCATCGTAATTCAAACCCGCGCAATCTGAAATAAATTGAATTTTGCCAATGTCACGTTTCCAGTATTCGTCGATCATTGGAGCCATGATCGGATTGGTAAGTAGAGTATTTACTCCACATTTTTCAGCCAGTAAAAGTGTCGCAAATATTTTGTCACGATTATGGTATGCTTTTACCAATTGTGACACATAAATCAAATCCCTGGAATGTGAGTACCCTGAAAGTAGGTTTCCTCCCAAAATCAATTTACTTATCTCAAGCTCCTTTATTTTGCCAATTGGAAGCTGCCCTTTTAGTTCTTTCAGTGACGATATTTGAAGTGTTTTGGATGTAGCACCAGTAAACGCATCGGCAAGGTTTTGCTCTTCAAAGCTTTCCCATCGCTTCTTTTTGAATAATGCAA
>JAHEMV010000401.1 GCA_024643455.1 Cytophagales bacterium | reverse complement strand
AACTCATCATACCGATTCCAGATTGTATCGAAGGGGTCTTCGAATTTGATGGGGATATAACTGATTTCTGAAAACAGATCTGAAATTTTTATTTCTCTCACATCAGTCCGAGCAGCAATGATGTCCAATTCAATAACCGGATAATCAGGATCAGACGTTCTGCTTTCTTCGGGTATGCCCAGGTAGGCACCTTCAATTACTTTTTTTTTGCGGTTTTCCGGGATTCCTTCTAACTCCATAAGCTCGCTGACCAGGACAGTTTCATCTTGGGAGAGAGAATTTTTTTGTTGGCATTGAATAACCGTATAGGCTAACAAAATAAAATAAAAAAAATGTCGCTTTTTCAAGGCGCTTAAAAAGATGGTGGTTGTTATTAAATTTACCCCATTTTCTTAAAGAACGCAATCCTTGTAGAAGATTTGATCAATTGGGCTTGTACATTTGCCAACATAAAGATTCGTTTTTTTGAGATTTCGTTATCATGAAAAAGATAAGAACTACATTCTCTCATGAATAGAAAGTCAAAACCTTTCGAATTGGACTCAAGATAAAGTTGCTATAATATAATTATGTATTAATCCAATCCCACTAAAGCCCGGATGTATTGCTGGCGCTCAAAATATTCAGGCTGCTTGGAGTTTTTGTGGCTCATATTTCCCCTGAAATCATCCAGCGTTTCATAGCCTTTATCCAGCATCCATTTTTGAATTTCTTCCAGCATGATATTGATCTGGCTCATCCCGTTAACGAATAAAGTCGAGCAAATTTCCACTGCTTTAGCGCCAACAAGCAGTTGCTTAATTACTGCTTCACCATCATGTATACCAGTATTTCCTACCAAAGAGCAGCCTATTTCCTGGTAAAGCAACGAAATCCAACGGAGTGTATTGGACATCTCAGCAGGTGAGCTGTATTTATTTTTTGATTCGTGGGTCAGTTTATTAATATCGATATCTGTCTGATAAAATCGGTTGAAAAGAACCAAGGCAGACGCTCCTGCTTTTCTTGCTCCTTTGGCCACTCGTGGCATAGATGTGAAATATGGTCCAAGTTTTACGGCTACAGGGATATTTACATTATGCTTAACATTGGAAATAATGTTAAAAATATGCTTCTCGATTTTATCAGGATCTTCATCAAATTGCCTTGGCATTACTGCAATATTTAGCTCGATCGCGTCAGCGCCCACCGCTTCAATGTATTTTGCAAACTCAGTCCAACGATCACTTGATATGCAGTTTAAACTGGCAATCACCGGGATATCCACTTTTTCTTTCGATTCTTCAATAATCTTGAGGTATTCATCCGCATTCATATCCAAACCCATACGTTGTATATAGTCCCATTCTTCAGCGTGAAATTGCGAAACGGTACTGTCAGCAAGTGCTTTTACATCAGCATTGATTTGTTCTTCGAATAAAGATTTTAAAACTACCGCTCCAGCCCCAGCATCAGCACATCTTTTTACACCTTCAGCACTATGTGTCAGACTACAACTCGAAACGATGATTGGGTTTTTAAGATTTAAACCCATGTATTTTGTGGCCAGGTTAACCATTGTTTTTTCTTTTAAAGTTTAAACTAAACCGGCAAATCCCATAAATGCCATTGAAAGTAAACCAGCGATTACCAACGCTGTCGGAACTCCTCTCATTCCTTTAGGAAGATCGACCAATTCCATTTGCTCACGTATCCCAGCAAATATTACCAGTGCCAATCCAAATCCTAAAGCAGTGGAGACAGCAAAGACTACACTTTCTATCAGATTAAATTCATTTTTTATTACCAGAATTGCCACACCCAAAATGGCGCAGTTTGTGGTGATCAATGGAAGATATACACCCAATGCCTGGTATAATGCCGGGCTAACCTTTTTCAAAATAATCTCCACCATTTGCACCAATGCGGCAATAATTAAAATGAAAGTGATCGTCTGTAAGTACGTGATATCTAATGGAACCAGCACATATTGCTGGATGAGATAGGTAACCATAGTCGCAATGGCCATTACAAAAGTCACAGCGCCGGTCATTCCTAGCCCGGTAGATACTTTAGTAGATACACCTAAAAAAGGGCAAATGCCAAGAAATTGGTTTAATACAATGTTGTTGACAAATATGGCTCCAAATACTATAATGAAATATTCCATGATATTTAGGCTGTTTTTCTAAGATGATTGATAAAAGCAATTAAGAAACCAAGTGCTAAAAATGCCCCTGGAGGAAGTATAAAAAGTAAAATGCCATCGGCATCAATCAATTTAAATCCAAATAAAGAGAGACTTCCGATTAGTTCTCTGACGGAACCGAGCATTGTGAGTGCCATTGCAAAACCAAGTCCCATTCCAAGACCATCGAATATGGAGGAAACAACACCATTTTTTGATGCAAAAGCTTCTGCTCGTCCAAGAACAATACAGTTTACTACAATCAAAGGAATGAATAGCCCCAATTTCTCATGAAGTTCAGGAAGATAACCTGACATAACCAGGTCTACTACAGTCACAAAAGATGCGATGATTACAATATACGCCGGCATCCTAACTTTGTCCGGGATAAAATTTTTGACCAGCGATATGGAGATGTTGGACATAAGCAAAACAAAAGTTGTTGCCAGGCCCATGCCAAGTCCGTTCATTGCTGTCGATGTTACCCCTAACGTAGGGCACATTCCCAGAAGCTGAACCAATACAGGATTTTCTTTAAAAAACCCTTTGGTAAAATTCTGCATATTATTCATGCTGTCCTCCTTTCATGTAGGTGTCGAACGCCAATTGTGTAGCCTGTCCGAAAGCCCGAGAGGAGATCGTGGCACCACTTAACGCATCAACATCTCCTCCATCCTTTTTTACTTTCAAATTAAAAGATGATGGATTTTTACTTAAAAATTGATTTTTGAAATCTTCATTGTTCATCTTGCTACCTAGCCCGGGAGTCTCTTTATGTTCCAGGACTGCAAGGTTATTAATGCTGCCATCCGGCAAAAGTCCGACCATAAGCCATACATCCCCACCATATCCTTTTGGCGAAAATGTTCGAATTGCGTTAGCCACCAGTTTGCCCTCTTTTTTTGCCGGATAAACTTCAAGACTATCTTTAGATCCCTCGACTTGAATTTTATACATTTCATCCACCGGGTTATTATCATACGCTACTACGACTTCATCTATAGCCTTAATCTTCTTAGCAAGCATTGCTTCTGCAATTGGGCCTTTGGTCAATTCATATACATAACCAAGCGTAGTGGAGGCAACCAGGGTAACTATTACCAGGCTGGACACCATATTAAAAAGAGTTGATTCCTTCTTAGCCATTTTTCTTAATCCCGAATCGTTTTGGTTTAATGTATTTATTCATCAATGGAACAAGTCCATTCATAATCAATATTGCAAAGGAAACGCCTTCCGGATAAGATCCGAAATTCCTTATGATTATCGTTAAAAATCCAATACCTGCTCCATAGATCAGCATTCCTTTTGTTGTCATGGGCGAAGTAACATAATCAGTCGCCATAAAAAGTGCCCCAAGCATGACACCTCCGGTCATTAAGTGAAAAACCGGATCCATAAATTTTTCAGGATTTACTACCCAAAGAATTCCAGAAAACAGTATGATAGTCGAAAGCATCGCTATTGGTATATGCCAGGTGACAATTTTTTTCCAAAGCATGTAGATAAAACCGATGATGAGTGCTATTGCTGATATTTCACCAATTGAGCCTCCCATTCCACCAATCATCAAGTCTAAGTATGATGGGATTTTAGTCACCAGTTCAGATATTGGGATTCCTGCATCTATACCTTCCTTGATCAAGCCTAAAGGTGTGGCACCAGTAGTGGCATCCAAAAATTGAAGCCTGGACGCAAATGGTACTGGCCAGCTTGTCATTTGAACCGGAAATGATATCAGCAAAAATACCCTACCTACTAAGGCTGGATTAAAAGGATTATTTCCCAATCCACCAAAAGCCGATTTGCCAATGCCAATCGCTACAAAACTGCCAATGACAACCGCCCACCAGGGTAAGTTGCTTGGTACGTTGAAAGCCAGTAGGATACCGGTAATAATTGCCGAACCATCCATAATAGTAGGTTCTTTCTTCAACAGGTATTTGGTAAGTACAAATTCGAAAAACACACAGCTAATTACTGAAAGCGCTGTGACGAATAAAGCTCCTATTCCAAAAACGTAAAAAGAGACGGCCATAGCGGGTAGCATGGCAAAGATCACCCCATACATCAGCTTCTGCACAGAGGCATCTGAATGTACGTGAGGTGATGGAGATACAGTTAAAAATGGAGTGCTCATTAGTTATTTCTTTCCCTGATCAATGATGCAACAGTTTTCTTTCCTAATCGGATATAGTCTAAAAGTGGCCTGTCTGAAGGGCAGGTAAAGGAACAGGAACCGCATTCGATGCAGTCCAGTGCTTTGTCATTTTCTACCCGATCAAAAAGTTCTCTTTGTGTGAGTGTCATTAATAAATACGGCTCTAAACCCATGGGGCAAACATCCACACACTTACTGCAACGGATGCAGGCCTTGATTTTTCCTCGCTTAGCTTCTTCATTTGGTATTAATAAAATACCAGATGTCCCTTTGGCAATAGGTATATCAACGGAGTTTAATGCTTTTCCCATCATAGGTCCGCCACTGATTACCTTACCTGTGTTTTCTGGAATTCCACCTGCGGCTTCTATAAGTACGCCAACCTCCGTTCCTATTCTTACCAAAAAGTTTGATGGATTTTTAACGTCTTTTCCAGTAATGGTAACGACCCGTTCTATTAAGGGTTTGTTCTTTTGAACGGCTTCATAAACAGCAAATGCAGTCCCAACATTATGAACTACCACACCAACGTCAATTGGCAATCCACCGGATGGTACTTCTCTATTTAATGCCGCTTTTATTAGTTGTTTTTCACCACCCTGTGGATATTGAACCTTTAAAGGTTGAACTGTAATGCCTTCCTCAGCGGCAACCAACTCAGCCATTTTCTGGATTGCATCCGGCTTATTGTTTTCTATGCCAATTATTGCCTTGGTCACATCCAGAGCCTTCATTAATATTTTTGCTCCAACAACGATCTCTGCCCCTTTTTCTAACATTAACCTATGGTCAGCGGTTAGATAAGGTTCGCATTCCACGCCATTTAAAATGAGATACTCTGCAGTTCTTCCTTTTGGAACGGATAGCTTTACATGAGACGGGAA
>JAHEMV010000400.1 GCA_024643455.1 Cytophagales bacterium | reverse complement strand
GATGCAATACGTAGTCTGCTCCAACAATGTTGCTGATGTCATAATCTTTTCCTTTGACTAAAATATCAGGATTTAAAAGTTCAATGAGTGCTAATGGTGTGTCTTCATTAAACAAAACAACGATATCAACAAACTGTAGAGCTGCCAATATTCTTGATCGGGAGATCTCATCTACAATTGGTCTGTCATTTCCTTTAATTCTGGAAACAGATTCATCGGTATTCAATCCAACAATAAGGTGATCACCTTTCTTTCTGGCCTTTTCCAAATAATCAACATGTCCTGCATGTAGAATGTCAAAGCAACCATTTGAAAAAACCGTTTTTTCGCCTTTGGACTTCCAATGATTAATTTTTTTTAATGCTTCGGAAAACGAAAGGATCTTATTTGATGTCAGCATCACTGGCTCTTGGTTTCATAAAAACACTGATTATAAAACTTATTCCACCAAAAAACATGATGGTCATGAATTGGGTAGTATGTGCCACCAGAGCAAAAATTTTCCCGTCATCTGCAGAGACTCCATATAAAACGAGAACTCCGCTCACTAGAATATGAAAAACGCCGATTCCCCCTTGAACCGGAGCTGACATTCCTAAACCACTCATAATCAATAAAGTCAAACCAGCGACTAGGCTAAGGTTTGAAGTTGGCGGAAAGGCAAAAAATATCACGATGAGCATGAGGTAATATAAAAACCATATTCCCAATGTGGAAAGCCAAAATGTTGTTTGATTTTTTATTTTTCTGATTGACAAAAAACCAGCCATCAGTTCCCGGATAAACTGTCTTATTTTTAGGTAAAATGCATTTCGATGTAATCGTTTTCTAAATATTTTGAAGAGCACTAAGGCTATAATGACTAGGACAATACCGATTCCAAGAATAGTGAAAGCAAGACCGTAAATAGATCCTGATTTTGGTATTTTATCTTGAAAGTTTTCAATTACAAATTGGTTGAGTTTGTCAAATTCTACCATAAATGTTATAGCTGCAAGAACAATTAATATTAACAAATCCAGGGCGCGCTCTGCTACCACGCTTCCAAAGGCCGAAGTCATAGAAACACCATCATTTTTTTTAAGGATTCCACATCTAGTTACCTCACCTAGTCTTGGGACAAGATTATTCGCAAAATAACCAACCATGACAGCAATAAATGTACGATTGGTTTTTAGGTGATATCCCAATGGTTCAAGCATTATATTCCACCGATAAGCTCGCAGGTAATGACTTAACAAAGCCAAAATTATGGAAATGAAAATAAATTTGTAATGGATGTTTTCGAATTGTAATAATAGATTATCAAAGGATACATCCTTATAAACAAACCATAATAGAAAGGCCGCGAATCCTAAAGTTATGGAGTACTTTAAAATGCTGAAGACTATTTTTCGTAAGTTGTTAGCCAATTACCTTGTTGTTTTTGTCAGGAAAAACAATTACAGGATTATGGTTTTTTGCTTCATTAAAATCCATCGAAGCATACGATATTATAATGATAATATCTCCAACCTGAGCTTTTCGTGCAGCTGGTCCATTCAGACAAACATGACCGCTTCCTCTCTCCCCTTTAATAACGTAAGTCTCCAGTCGTTCACCATTATTAATATTCACGATCTGCACTTTTTCATTCGCTATTATATTTGCAGCATCCATAATGTCTTCATCTATAGTGATGCTACCAACATAATGCAATTCTGCCTGAGTGATTTTTACTCTATGAATTTTTGATTTTACTACCTCTATAAACATCTCTAATCAAATTCCAGCCGCAAAGTTATATTAAAATAAAGAAATATTATCGATTAATCTTACTTTTCCAAGATACCCTGCAATGCATAAGGAGACACGATCTGATTTTTGAATTTTTGATACATTTTGAAGATTTTCTGTATAGACGACTTCAAAATATTCCAGATCAATAACACTATTTGATTCAAAATAGTCCGATATATATTTTTTTACTGATATAACGCTTTCCTGATTATTTAGTTTTTCCCTAGCCAAAATAAGAGAATTATATAGAACTACTGCTTGTTTTCTTTCTTCTCTAGAAAGCAGTTTATTTCTGGAAGACATCGCCAATCCATCTGATTCTCTTATTGTTTCTACAGGTATGATTTCTATATCGAAAAGTAGGTCTTTAGCCAGTTTTTTTATTATGGTAAGTTGTTGTAAATCTTTAGTCCCAAAATATGCCCTATTTGGTTTTACTAGATTAAATAATTTTGTTACAATCAGTCCGACACCGCTAAAATGTCCCGGACGAAATCTTCCTTCCATGATTTCTTCCAGGTATCCAAAATGAAAATTTACTATTCGATGCTCATCATACATGTCCTCTACAGTTGGAATAAAGACCACATCGCATAATACATCTTGTAACTTTGCAATGTCCGAAGCCGTATCACGGGGATACTTATTTAAATCCTCAGGGTTGTTGAACTGGGTAGGATTTACAAAAATGCTGCAAATTGTAAGATCATTTTGCTGTTTTGAAGTTTTGATCAACTCGAGATGGCCTTCATGCAAAGCGCCCATGGTAGGTACAAAACCAACAGATTTTTCTTGAGGTTTTAAAGTGCCTAAATAGTGCTTAAATCCTTGAATATTGGTAAAAATATCCATAATTGCTATTCCAAAAAAGGCTGCAAATCTACTGTTTCTTTTTTAATAACTATTGAGTTGTGCATATAATTTCTTATTTTTGTGATCAAATTTGAAAAATATAAGCTAACATAGTTATGTCAAAGTTTCGTATTCTTTATGTTGCAAGTGAAATCAATCCATTTCTTCAAACATCAGAAGTCGCTGAATTAGTCAGAAAACTACCTCAAGCCATGCAGGAACGGGGCATGGAAATTAGGATATTAGTTCCTCGATTCGGGCTTATCAATGAAAGAAGAAATCGTTTGCATGAAGTTGTAAGACTTTCAGGTATCAATATTTCAGTTGGAGATGAAGAAAAACCACTTATTATAAAAGTTGCTTCGATTCCAAATGCGAAATTGCAGGTTTATTTTATTGATAATGAAGACTATTTTCATCGAAAGAGCGTTTTTCACGATAAGGAAAATAGATTTTATGAAGATAATGATGAAAGAGCCATATTTTTCTGTAAAGGCGTTTTGGAAACAGTGAAAAAATTGGGCTGGTCGCCTGATATCGTGCATTGTAACGATTGGATGACTAGTTTGATACCGATGTATCTTAAAACTACGTATAAAAATGATCCAATCTTCCAAAATACGAAAAGCGTATTTACCGTTTATGATACGCCATTTGACCATAAGTTTGGAGTGGATTTACTTCAAAAAGTTAAGATGATGGATATTGAAGACGACATGCTTGGGTCATTAGAAACGACGGATTATGAAGGTTTTATTAAGCTTGGTATTGAATATGCTGATGCTACAATTAAATCAGAAAACGTTTTTAAAAATGGTTTGAATGCAGTTTTCGCATCGTTTGAAAAGAAAGAGGAAGCATTAATCGATACAATTGAAAAAGACGAAAATTTCGAAGAGTCATACTATAATTTGTATAATGACCTTGTGGGGTAACAGATTTGGGCTAATCTTAGGATTAGCCTTTTTTACTTTTGCGTGTGAGGACCCCGGAGAGATTGGCTTGGAACTTAATCCTGAGAACGGCGCTTTTGTAGCTAATTACAGTGAAATTCCCATTACTACCTCTGTTATACAATATGAAGATATCTTTTCAGATAACGCCACGCGTATCGATTATACACCAAGGAGGGATAGTACTTTTCAATCAAGAGTTTCTGATGGAAGGTTGTTAACTGGGAGATACAATACTCCAGACTTTGGAAATTTTAAGTCAACTGGTTATACAAGTCTTTATTTGGGGCTACCAGGATTTAATCCTGCTAAAGAAGGGTTTGTTTTCGACAGCCTGGTACTAAATGTAAAGGTAGATTATCTTTATGGCAATAATTTCACCGGGATAAAACGAATTTATATCCATGAGCTAACAGATGAAATCAAGCTTGATTCCTTGTATCTTACAAAAAATTCTACTCCATATTCAATCGATCCGGTAGGGACATTTTCCATTGATATTTCATCTTTTGATTCCACAAGAATTGATACAGTATTTTCAGCAAGACTTTCCGATGAACTAGGATTACGCCTTTTTAATAAGGCCTATACGGATACTCTGACCTATTCTTCAAATATGGAATTTCGCAAGTTTTTTAATGGTTTTGCTTTTGTTGGAGATGAAGCAAATGACATGGTGGCTGGTATATATGTAGAAAGTCAGTTTACCTATGCCCGTATGTATATTCATAATGCAAAAGATACTACTTCTTTTAGTTATATTTTTCAAGGTTGGAATTCTATTGGCGATGATATTACTCGCTATTATAATAATATAACATTAGACAAAGCAGGAACGCCATTAGAAGGAATTAATGAATTTTATAAAGATTTTGAGACTGAAAATGGGCTTACTTATATTCAGGGGAGTTCGGGAATATTTACAAAATTAAATCTTAAACCTTATTTGGATTTTCTGGATACTGTAAAGAATTTGGTAATAAATAGAGCCGAATTGGTCATTCCTGTTGAAAACTATGGGGATTACTTGGTGCCATCACCTTCTTTAGCACTATACTTAATGGATCAAAATAATAAATTTATTGAAACGTATGATTCAGCAACGTATAAACTAATTTTTGAAACGAAAGGACAAATTCCTTATGTAAGGGAGAAAAATGAAAACAAGGGAGCCTTTGTTGGAGATGTAACTAATTATTTACAAAAAATAGCAGGAGGAACATCGTCTGACACACTTTTACTTTTAGGACCAGCAGAGTTATGGAATTCTGTAATAAACGTTAATCAATCTGTTACATTAAAAGATAAAATAGTACTGAATATCTATTATTCTTCATTGCAGTAATTTTTTTTTAACCAAACAACTACCAAATCATGTGTGGAATCGTTGCATACCTAGGCGATCGCAGTGCCTATGAAATTATAATTAAAGGTCTTAAGAGACTCGAATATCGGGGTTACGATAGTGCAGGAATTGCATTGACCTATCAAAAACAGCTAAATCTATATAAAAAACAAGGTAAAGTATCCGAACTGGAAAATTTTACTGAAGGGAAAAACATTCTGGGTAATACTGGAATAGGGCATACCCGTTGGGCAACACATGGCGAGCCAAATGATAAAAATGCGCACCC
>JAHEMV010000399.1 GCA_024643455.1 Cytophagales bacterium | reverse complement strand
GACAAAAAAATAAGCATTATTTGTCTTTAAGTTTAATCACTTCCTGTTGTAAATCCAGCACAATATCAGCAAGCCGTTTTAGTGAAATTTCTTCCTCATCGGCGGGATCTGGAAATTCCATACTTATAAATGCTCTTGCCTCCCAAATCTCAATAATATCTTTGGCACTGACATCATACGTACTATATTGACGATTGTCTGAAGCGAAACATAAAAGATCCGTATTGTCGGAATATTTAAACACCCTCTTATATACCACTCCCTCATCTCTGGTAACGAAAACGTAGGTTTTGCCATTTTTTATTCCTCCAACATTCTCTAAAAATTGGCCTACGATAATAGTGCCACTTCGTAAAGGAAGCATCGAATCCCCGCTGATTTCAAAGGCACGATACGTGGCATTTTCTGGTAAGACGGGCAAATGGAATTTTGGCAGTTCTTCTATGAATTCCGGATCAGCATACCCATTTAGGTATCCTGCAGCGGCTTTTTGTGGAACCAATTCTATGTTTTCCTTATTATTTTTATCAACTGTAATGGATAAAACGCGAAGGTTATCCTTTACACTTTTGGGATTTTCTGCATCAGTAACAGCTCCATTTCCTATGGTCAAATCCGTCCCGATGATCTGGTCAACCGCCAAATCAAAAATTTCAGCAAACTTGAGCAGGTTGCTGATTCGTGGATCAGCCCTCCCCTCCTCATATGCGCCCAACAAGGATCTTTTTATTCCAACTTGCTGAGCCATCTGCTCTTGTGTAAGATTGGTTTTTTTTCTTAGAAATTTTAAGTTATCGCTTATCAGACTCATTTGCTTATTGATATTATGAATTTGGCTGCCTTATTTTTTTTAATCTGTTCCTTTAAATCTAACTATGTAAGGTATTGAAAACATGAATATTAAATTTCAGAAATATGGATATTAGGCTTTAAATATTACGAAATCTTCCGCCTGCACCCGATTTCTGTTAATTGAAAATAAATTCTGCTGGTAAAAGTTTGTAATACTACCAACCCGGGTCAACTTTTCCTTTATTTCTCGCACAATGTCCATTAATGGTTTGTCTCCTTCCATCAAAGCATAGCCATAAAAATCTTCTCCCAACAATCCATTGGTAATGAATTTCACCTGACACTTCCCGGATTTCAGCATTTTGCTCTCAATTTTTAACTGCAACCCATCATACCTTTCACTGTAAGTTCCTCGCATTTTTACCACGATTTGATCTTTAATAATAACTTTTTTTAGTATTTATTACTACTATTATTAGTATTTTTACGTATAAATTTAGTAAAAAGGATATATAACACAAAATAAAACTAAAATATTTAGCTATTAAATTGAAAGATGCTTAGTGATGGACGATCGATACTGCACATGGACCTGGATGCATTTTTCGTGTCGGTTGAGTGCTTGCGTGACAGCAGGCTCAAAAACAGGCCACTGATCATAGGAGGGAAAAGTGATCGCGGTGTCGTGGCGGCCTGCAGCTATGAGACAAGAATGTTTGGCGTACACTCCGCCATGCCCATGAAGTTGGCCCTACAACTATGCCCTGATGCCATTGTAATTTCCGGAGATGCCGAAGCGTACAGCATGCATTCCAAAATCGTAACCGAGATCATTCGCGAGCAAGCTCCGCTTTTCGAGAAATCTTCCATCGATGAGTTCTATCTTGATCTCACCGGCATGGACAAGTTTTTTGGCTGCTACAAATGGTCTACTGAATTGCGCCAAAAAATTATGAAGGAAACCCACCTCCCCATATCCATGGGATTGTCAGTAAATAAACTGGTATCGAAAGTAGCCACCGGTGAAAGCAAACCCAACGGCCAAAGGCAGATAGAGCGTGGGCACGAAGAAGACTTTCTCTCACCACTTTCAATCCGAAAAATCCCCATGATCGGAAAGAAGACGGCAGACTTTTTTTACGAGATGGGCATTACCAAAGTAAAAACCCTCCGCGAGATGCCTGTCGGCATGCTGATTGCCACCTTCGGAAAAAATGGCCGCATCATATGGAACAAGGCCCATGGCATCGACAACAGCCCCGTGGTGCCCTACATGGAGCGCAAATCCATATCGACCGAGAGTACCTTCGAAACAGACAGCATCGACGTAAAAAAGATGAAAGCCATACTTACTGCTATGGTGGAGAAACTCGCATTTAAACTGAGAAGCGAAAAAAAACTGTGCGCAAGTATATCCGTAAAGATTCGCTATTCAGATTTTGAAACCACAAGCAAGCAACTTCACATTCCATACACCTCTTCCGATAAAGTACTGATCGATAAGGCTATTGGGCTTTTTGATAAGTTGTATACGCGGCGTGTCCTCATCAGACTGATTGGCATCAGGCTAAGTAAGCTGGCTTATGGCAACTACCAGATCAATCTGTTCGACGATACGCAGGAAGAAATCAGCCTGTTCGAAGCAACAGACAAAATAAAAACCAAATATGGTGCAGGTGCACTTATGCGCGCATCGACACTAGACACCGGATCGAAACTGCGCTACGACTTCAACTCATTTTCAGGATAAAGACAATCCCTGATCACCAGGTGGATTTAAAGAAAATCCATGTGTCACTATGGTATAAAGATAAATTATTACCTTTGTCTCTGATTTAATAAAAAAATAATAACTGGATGAAAAAAGCGATAATTAAGACAAACAAGGGTGATATGAAGGTGGATTTCTATGAAGAAGACGCTCCAAAAGCAGTAGCAAACTTTACAAAACTTGCTAAAAACGGCTTTTACGATAACCTCACCTGGCATAGAGTGATCCCTAATTTTGTGATTCAGGGAGGTTGCCCTAAAGGTGATGGCTCAGGTGGACCTGGTTACACCATTGATTGCGAGTTAGATGGAAAAAATCAATACCATGACCGTGGAGTTTTGTCTATGGCACATGCAGGCAGAAATACCGGAGGATCACAATTTTTCATCTGCCACAGCAGAGATAACACGAAACATTTGGATCGACACCATACTGCATTTGGTAAAGTAACTGAAGGATTGGATGTATTGGATGCCATCAGGCAAGGAGATTCGATTGTAGCCGTAGAGGTAATTGAATCCTAACCACCAGAATTGATCAATCAAAAATAACAACGAACCGAGGAAAAAATTTCTCGGTTTTTTCATGTCTTGCAGAAACCGACTCCTAGAATAGAATAAGTTTG
This sequence comes from Cytophagales bacterium, assembly GCA_024643455.1. Taxonomy (GTDB): domain Bacteria; phylum Bacteroidota; class Bacteroidia; order Cytophagales; family Cyclobacteriaceae; genus JAAUQL01. Next base: position 2,048 of record JAHEMV010000399.1, on the reverse strand, counting down.
ACGAGGAAAAATAAGATTAGAAAGATAATTGGATAAAGAAAAATAGAAAACGCAAATCGCATCGTTCCATAAAAATGTGGATCTTTAGTTGATTTTAGGACTAAACGATCCACGATTAATTTTGGAATAAATCCAACAACCTTCCACAGATAATTCCAACTCTTCTCCAAAATCCAACCCAACACATTTTTCTTATCTGCTATTTCTTCAAAATCCCTACCGTCTTCGATAGCATCAACCAATTCCTGATCAGCCCTCAGTTGATTTACCAGGTTGGTTTTAATTACTCTTTTCTCATAAAACGACTTCATCACCTGGTCATAATCAGATTTATCATCAACATTCAAAATCAGAGATTTGAATTCGTCCGAAATATTTTGTAAAAGTTTTTCGTGTCCCTTATTCTTATCATTTGCATAGATTTCCTTATAGTCCGAAACCTTGATAGCTTTGCCAAAGCTGATAAGCGTTCGTCCCTTGGTAAAAAAGTGTGACTCATACTGAATACCGATTGGAATAATTTGAAGATTGAGATCAAAATTTGCAGATTCCTCAGTTAAAAAAGCAATTCGAGCGACACCTTTTTTTAGCGGCCTTATTTTATACAGTAAACTATGGCTTCCCTCAGGAAATATGCCCACAACTCCTCCTCTCGATAGAATTTTTTTTGCCGCTTCAAATATCGCATCATTCATTTTTATACTATCATACCCGTCACGAATCCGATAGATCGGGAGCATTTTTAACCCTCTCAAAAACTTATCGACATAGGTATTGTTAAAGACATCGGCACGGGTGAGAAAATGTGGATTTCTCCATGAAATCACACTTAGAAGCAATGCATCCAATAAGGCATTTTGATGATTTATAGCAAATATTAATGGCCCTTTGATTGGGATATTTTCCCTACCCACTACCCTGAGTTTTCTGAAGTACAGGTAGCTGGCAATGAATACATAAAGCTTAAGGGGATAATAGTATAAATTACCTAAAGCAACAATCATTCTACAATAATCGGATTGAAGGATTCTGGTTTGACGGCTCTATAAGCAAAATACTGTGAAATAGCAAAACCAGAAATAATATGCCATATCCCCCACCATGCAGCTATCAAGGCCATCCCTCCCTGACCATTGAAAACAGTAAAAATAATCAGCAATCCCAGCCCGGAATTTTGAATTCCTGTTTCGATAGTAATGGTCCGGGTATCTTTCAGATTATTTTTCATTATTTTACTAAAATAGTAGCCAATCCCCAAAGCTAGTGCATTATGTAAAAGTACCAAAGCAATCACATAATGATAATACTTCAAAAATAAAACATAATTGCTCGAGAATGCCAATACTATAATTGCAATCAGGATCATGAAGGATATATATTTAATCGGATTCCTGATCTTTTCGGTAAGCCATGGAAAACGCTCTTTAAAAACAAAACCCAATACTAAAGGTAACGCTATGGTAAAAAACACAATTTGAGCCATTTCAAAAAAACTAATATTTACCATTTTGAGTAATGGTGCAGTATTATCCAGTAAACCACCATAAAATTCAAAATTAAATGGAGTCAATATTACTGCCAAAAAGGAAGCGGCAACAGTTAGGCTGATTGATAATGCGACATTTCCTTTACCAATTGAAGAAAAAAAGTTTGATACATTACCGCCAGGACAAGCGGCAACCAATATCATCCCAAGCGCTAAACCAGGCATAGGATGCACCAACCATACTAATATGAATGTAAAAAAAGGCAATAACACAAATTGAGAAATAATACCGGTAAGTGTCGGTTTTGGATTTTTAAATAAGTCAATGAAATTTTCCTTTTTCAATCCCAATGACACGCCAAACATAATGAAGGCAATTGCAAAATTAAGCGCATAAGTTGTATCCGGATTCCAGTTCAACTTCACGTTTTCTAGCATATCTGTTTCCATAAAATTTGTATTAATCTGGAAATATACTATTTTTTGGTCATTTTCAAATGCACAGATAATGAACTTGATATTTCCCAAAGTGGAAATCTGCAAATGAATTTTAAATTTATAA
>JAHEMV010000398.1 GCA_024643455.1 Cytophagales bacterium | reverse complement strand
ATATCTCTGGTTCGGTATATCGGGATATAAAGAACAAGTCAGATATACATACCAAAATGGGTAAAATCGTTTGATATAATTTCCGACCAGCGCCAGCGCTATCCTCAGGATCAATCTTAAAGGACAACATTTGGTGTCCTGCTCAAACTTTGAATCTACGCCAAATGCCCTGATGAAATCAGCGCCTTTCCCTCGCGAATCGAATTGAAAATATTCTGAAGTGGGATTATTGAAATCTTAGACAAAAGCATTGTGAAATTTTTCGCGTTGCCTACAGGTTGAAAATCCAACTAGAAATAAACCAACAAATAATTACTTGTATTTCACTAGTCCGCACTAAATCGGTAAAAAAATTGAAAGATGAATACTTTTGAATTACTATATTTCTTTAAATATTCTTTCCAGCAAGACTTTTGTAGCTTTGATTCCTTCGTCTTCAGAAAGCTGGCTGCCTTCATATTCGATACCGACATAACCTCTAAAACCTGACTCTTTCACAATTTTCATAATTCTAAGAAAGTCATAGCTCGCTTCATTGCCATTTTCATCAAATTTATATGATTTTGCGCTGACACCTTTTGCGTAAGGCATGAGTTCAGTTATACCCTGATACCTGTCATACTCTTTGATACACCCATCGGGACCACTTTCAACACAGAAATTTCCAAAATCCGGAAGTGTCCCGACATTATCCATTCCCACTGCTTCCATTACACCTGTCAGCCACTTCCCGTTAGAAGAGTAACCTCCATGATTTTCTACGATGATATTAATGCCTTTTGAAGCGCCATATTCTCCTAATTTGGCCAGTCCATCAGCAGCATTTGCCGCTACTTCTTCCGGAGTCCCCTCTCCTGCTGCATTTACGCGTATGGAACGCGCACCAAGAAATTTAGCAACATCTACCCATTTATAATGGTTTTCAACAGCTTTCATTCGAGCACTTGGATCGGCATCACCGATATTACCTAATGCATCACACATGATTAATCCGACAGTTACTCCAGCTTCATTACATTTCTGTTTGAAATCTGTCCAGTAAGCTTCATCTTCAGCCTTGCTATAATAAAAAGTATTTACCAATTCAATCGTTTTAATACCATAACCTGCTGCAATTGCAGGAAATTCCTTTGGATCTACATCACCTCGTAATAAAGAATCTGGCGACTCCATGAGCATTTTGCCAAACCAGTTCCAATCATCGATAGCTCCACCAAAAAAGGTCCGGTGCAACGACCATTGCGCAAGTGAAATCTGAAAATCAGCAGTTGTTGCATCATTTGACTCTTCCTGGACTTCCTGTAACTTATCATCGCCTGAGGATGATTTGGTTCCGGTATCACAGGCTAAAATGAAGATCGTACCCAAAGCAAGAATGAAGGTGTTTATCAATAGAGATTTACTTTTCATATTCATTGATTGTTATTATTTCAGTACGGACAAATTAAAAATACATCCGCAAAGATATAAAATATTTCTGCTAATCAGCATGGATAATCAAGGACGTCAGCACAGGTTTTCCTATACGAAATCCGAGCTGATGGCATTTATATTGGTTAATAAAATGTATCAACCATTTTGTTAGGTAATATGAATTGTTTGAGGGAAAAATTATATCAACATCATCAGGTCTTTAGAAAGCAGGCCTGCCGGAAATTTAAAATATGAAAAACAAAATGTAAATTAGGTAATTATACAATAAAATGCTTCAAGCAATGAATCGCCGACAGTTTATCCGGAATACCAGTTTAACAGCGCTTTCGATAAAACCTATCGCTCAATCTTTTGGAAGTTTAGGATCCAAAAGTTTGGGTGTTGAAATCTTAAATCCTCTTGATCGCGTACCTGTGAGTTTTATCATTGATGATTCCACGGCACTTGTCAATATGGCTCATTATGGTATTCCCCAATTTGCTGAAGTGTTTCCGGAGAATTACAAGCAGGACTGGCGTAAACTACCCCGGGAAATCCCTGATTCCTTCGTCATGGAGTTCATGGAATGGTGCGATCTCCATGGGGTAAAAGGGAAATATAGCATGGTCCCCTACCCGGCCTGTACCGGATGGTTGCACCGGATCATTCCCGGGTGGTCTGCTCAAGACCTGAAAAACAGTTTGGATCTTGTCCGCAACGAAGTCACTAAAAACTGGGATATCCATCCGGAAATGATCAGCCATACCCGGGTCATTGATGTAAAGACCGGATTGCCTTATCCACATGCAACACCAGATTATATGGAAAACTGGGAATGGAGTCAGGAAAAAGGGCGTGATGAATTAGCTTCCTATATTTCCTATGCCTTGAATGTGTTAAAGGAAGCGGGCTTTTATTGCGATGGGGTGACGACACCCGGAGGTTTCTGTCACCGTAATATCCCCAACCTGGCAGCAGCTACACTTGATGGTGTAAAAGAAAATTTTGGCGCCAATATCAGTCATTTTTTCAGGGATGTGATTACCGACAAAGGCAAAAGTGTAGCACCTGTTATTGTGCATCAGGAAAATATCGAATCCTCAGATCCTTCCTGTTCTGTTCATATTATTGGCTGTACTGACGATTGGTTTGGAGGCTGGGATGGATTAGTTCCGGGAAATTCGGAAAAGTTTATCACAGCGGATTTAGAAATGGGAAGAATGGTTGATGTTATAGAAAGCGGTGAGCCAGCCATCATGGTGTGTCACTGGCCTGGAATCTATTATAATGGGGAAAAACTTGGTTTTAATATTTTCAAAACCGTGGTAAATAGATTGGAGCAGAAATATGGTTCTCAAATCCATTGGATGAAATTGAGTGAAATTGCTCAATACTGGGCGGCAAAGGAATTCGTCAGTTTTGAGGATACAAAGGATGGAATTGCTATAAATGCACCATTTGGTACGAAAGACTTCACAATCACATTGGATAAAAACCTGAAAAATGTTTCAGTAAAACAAAATGGAGAATTGATCAAATTGGCCAGGTTATCCATCGATAAATCCATTACCCGAAATAGCTTTGTCCATGAAAAAGGGAAGACAATCCTGTGCTTTGACCTTGCGCCTGGAAGATCAGAGATATTAAATGCTTAATTCGTTAAATCTGGAATATGCATTAAACAGTTTAACTGTCACCTGAACTTTTAAATATTAACCCGACCTGGTGGAATTGAATTTGACCTAAAAATATACTAACTTATTCACATTGATTGTCTCTTTCTAATTAACAGGAAAGTGTTTCAAGATCATTCTATTAGAAAGTATTATTCCAACTAAATGATAATCCTATGGCTACCAGCAAATTTACACGAAGACAGGTATTGGCAACCACATCTGCAGGAACTTTAGCTACCGTGATGGGGTGGCCTTTAATTTCTTATGGTAAAATATCCAATATCTCTGATAAGCTTGCATTTAAAGGAGGCAATCCTGTTCGTAGTGCCCCGTGGCCATCATGGCCGGTCTGGGATTCAACGGTCGAAAAGGAAATTGCTGACATGTACCGGAGTGGCAAGTGGTACCGGAATACTGGAACGTTTTGTGAGGAATTTGAAGAGAAGTATGCAGAGCTGGTTGGATCTAATTACTGCCTGGCAACAGCCAGCGGTACTACAGCATTAATTGTTGCATTGCATGCTTTAGGTGTAGATGCTGGAGATGAAGTACTTGTTTCTCCATATACATTTATTGCCACCTACAATGCTATTTTTATGGCCAAAGCTTTGCCGGTGTTTGTGGATACCGACCCGGAAACATTCCTTCTCAACCCAAAGAAAATAGAGGAAAGAATTACTGACCGCACCACTGCAATTCTCCCCGTACATATTTATGGTCTTCCGTGTGATATGGACGCCATCAATGCAGTTGCAAGAAAGCACCAGCTTAAAGTCATTGAGGATGCCTGCCAGGCATGGTCAGCCAGGTATAAGGGGAAAAATGCAGGAGTGTATGGGGATTTGGGATGTTTTAGTTTTCAGAATTCAAAACATCTCCCAGCGGGTGAAGGAGGTGCTATTACCGGAAACGATGAAGAAGTGATGGATCTCTGCAGATCGTATCATGACTGTGGAAGGAAGTACGGAAGTATGAAATCGGATTCCAGAAATCCTATACGTGGAGGAAATTTCAGGATGCAACATGTCCAGGCCTTGATCCTGAAGTCCCAGATGAAACGTTTTGAAGAAGACGCACGAATCCGGGAAAGCAATGCAGCATACCTGGATGAAAAACTTGCCAAAATTCCAGGGATAGTTCCTCATAGACCAGTACCTGGTGCAGATCAAGCAGCATTTCATATGTATCCATTCCGTTATATCAAAGAAGAGTTCAACAATGCCTCGAGAGATACATTTATCGAGGCCTTAAGAGCTGAAGGTATTCCGGGTAACCAGGGATATGGAAAGCAGAATAACGATGGACTGATTGAAGAGGCGCTTACATCCCGTGGTTATCAACGATTGTATGGCAAAGAGCGGCTTGATCAATGGAGAGAAGAAAATGTGCTTCCAGGCAATGATCAATTGGCTGAAGAAGCCGTCACATTCTATCAAAGTGTTTTGTTGGGTACCAAAAAAGATATGGATGACATCGTGAATGCCATCACTAAAATATACACAAACAGAGAACAATTAGGTTGATTATATACTGGAAGTTGAAATAGAAGGATTCTGATTGGTAGTGTGATTTACGGGAGTTAGACAAATTACGTGATTCATTTTTTGGCTTCTGTTGAATGATAAGAGAAGAAATCATTAAATTGTAGAAAGCTTACATTTAATTATTGCCAATTATTAGCCATATGATTAATTTTTATTATGGCAACCTCAACTCGCAAACATGCCTCATCGGCACGCAGGCATGCCGCAATCATGTTTACCGACATCGTCGGGTATACAGCCCTGATGGGATCAGATGAAGATCGTGCGTTTGAAGTCCTTTCCAAAAACCGTGAAATCCACCAACAACTTGTAGAAAAATATCATGGCATACTCATCAAAGAAATGGGTGATGGCATGTTGATCAGTTTCAGCCTCGCCTCTGATGCCGTGCGTTGCGCTATTGAAATCCAGAAAGCTAGTAAAGAACAAAGCATTCCCTTAAAGATTGGCATACATGAAGGAGAGATGGTTTTTGAAGGGTCAGATGTCCATGGAGATGGAGTGAACATAGCCTCACGGATAATTGATAATACTGTGGGAGGATGCATTTCGATTTCAGAATCAGTTTATCGGGATATAAAAAATAAAACCGGTATTGATACA
>JAHEMV010000397.1 GCA_024643455.1 Cytophagales bacterium | reverse complement strand
CCCAAAACTTATGTTTTTAGCATAGTCAGAAATTCATGGAGAAAGAAAACATTGATTTAAAAAAAGATCACCGGCAAAAAATCACGCAGGTTGTTTCTGAGGTTGGAAAAGTAGTCGTTGGCCAGGAATATATGATCAATAGATTATTGATTGGTCTTTTCACTCAAGGGCATATTTTATTGGAAGGCGTGCCGGGACTGGCCAAAACATTAACGGTAAATACCCTTGCCCAAGTGCTTCACCTGGATTTTCAACGGCTTCAATTCACGCCAGATTTGTTGCCTGCAGATTTATTAGGTACGATGATATACAATCAGCAGAAATCAGAGTTTGAAGTAAAGAAAGGGCCAATCTTTGCCAATATGATTTTAGCAGATGAGGTAAACCGTTCTCCTGCAAAAGTTCAATCTGCTTTACTGGAATCCATGCAGGAAAAGCAAGTCACCATTGGTGAAACCACCTTTAAACTGGATAAACCTTTCCTTGTAATGGCTACCCAGAACCCTGTTGAGCAAGAAGGTACTTATCCGCTTCCAGAAGCGCAAGTTGACCGATTCATGATGAAAGTATTTGTGGATTATCCACAAAAACATGAAGAACTGGAAATCATGCGAAGAATGTCGAATATGACCTTTAATACAAAGGTTGAAACGGTACTAACAAAGCAGGATATTTTTAAAATACGTGATGAGATTAATTCGGTTAAAATCTCTGAATCGCTAGAAAAATACATTGTAGAGTTGGTTTTCGCCAGCCGATTTCCAAAAGAATATAAATTGGTGGAAGAAGCAAATTACATTATGTATGGCGCTTCTCCCCGTGCCTCCATAAATCTTAACCTGGCAGCAAAAGCCATTGCTTTTTTCGAAGAGCGTGAGTATGTTTTGCCTGAAGACATTAAAGAAATTGCCCAGGATGTGCTAAATCACCGCATCATACTCAATTATGAAGCCGAAGCGGATGGCGTGAAAACGAAAGATATTATCGATGCCATTTTGCATAAAGTACCAATTTCAAAATAGAATAAGAAAAATATATCAAAGGCAGTTATTTATAAAATAGCTGCCTTTTTTTTTGATTTTACCCCCATCTAAGCTGGATCCTGGAAAAGATCTTTTAGCCGAATTTAAGGATTTGTTCATATATCATTCCTTATATATACGACTAAAATACTTTATCAAATTCAAGTTTTTCTTAACCCCCTTCTTAACAATAGTTTAACAGTCGGCTATAATATTAACACATCCATAACCTATTCCTTTAACTCTTTAACAAAAAAGTAAAATTCTCTGCGCGTTGAAGTAATACTATGTCCTCACCTTTGTATCGAAAAATTATTTCGATTTTTAATTTCAAACAAACAATGAAAAGAACAACAAATTATTTATTCATAGTCCTTTTAGGAACATTGGTATTTTTAAACGCATGTGATAATGGAGGTACGGGAAATCCTGCTGCTCCAAAAGTTGTAGGGCCAAATAATATTATAAGTGTACAAATAGGTACCTCTACAGAAATTTCCTTTGTAGTCGCTGCAGTTGCAGGGTATAAAGCTGCAACCGCTTCAAGTCTTTCAGGAGGTATTACTGAAATAATGAGTGAACCATCAGCCGGCTCTGCATCAGGCACTATTGTTGTAAAATATACAGCACCTAACGCTACTGGAGCAGATCAGGTAAATGTAACCATATCTGATAATGCAAGCCAAACTGCAACCGGAGCCACTACAGTTGAAATTACATCAACTCCTCCTCCTCCCTCAAATGAAGTACTTTCAGGAATTATAGATGCAAACAAGACATTAACAGCTGATAGAATTTATGAATTAGCAGGAAGAGTTATTGTTGAAGAAGGAGTAACACTCACCATCGAGGCCGGAACCATCTTAAAAGGAAGAGAGGGTCAAAACACCACTGCATCTGCACTAATTATCTCCAGAGGGGCTAAAATAGATGCTCAAGGTACTGCAGAAAAGCCAATTATTTTTACATCAATTTTAGATAATATTCAGGTAGGTGAATTTAAAGGCTCAAATCTTTCCAAAGAAGACAATGAAAAATGGGGAGGATTGATCATTCTTGGTAAAGCACCAATTTCTGCAGGAAATGGAGATACCGAATCAAACATTGAGGGACTTCCAGCAGATGAGCCATTTGCAAAGTATGGTGGTACAGTGGCAGATGACAATTCAGGTACAATTAACTATGTATCCATCCGACATGGCGGCATCACAATTGGAGATGGAAATGAAATCAACGGTTTGACTCTTGGAGGTGTTGGTTCAGGCACCACCATTGAAAATATTGAGATCTATGCTACACTGGATGATGGAATTGAATTATTCGGCGGAACAGTAAATATTAAGAATGCAGTTATAGCATGGCAAGGCGATGACGGTGTGGACATCGACCAGAATTATGCGGGAACCGTTGAAAATTTTGCAGTATCTCATGGTGTCGGTGTTGGAACTGATGAAGGATTAGAAATTGATGGTCCTGAAGGAACGACAAATACAAGTGGTTTATTTACAGTAAAAAATGGAACCATCATAAACGATGGAGGTGCAGAAGGAAGTCCTGGAGATTTTAAAGACAAAGCACAGGGAACTGTAGATAACATCAAATTTATGGGATATGCCTCAACACAAATTAAAATCAGGGCTAGTTATACGAATGATTGTATGGATGCTAAAACAGATGCCTTTGCCAATCTTATAGCAGCAACACCAAAATTAATCTTTACAAAATCAAATTTTGATTCAAACAAAGTGTATACAAGCTCAAAAAATGCTGCTGGAACTGAAACGTGTACTGTATCACAAGGAGATCAGGATGCTGCAAATGCCAAAATGGTGAAAGATGATACGGCCATAGGAGCAGATATGACTGCATTCGATTGGACATTATCCAAAGAAGAAGGACTATTAGAATAAGCAGATAAAATCACAATAAAATAAACAAAGCAATTGGCCATGGCATTCGTGTCGAGGCTATTTGCATTCTAAAATTAAATCATAATAAAAAAAAATAAAGAATTGTCTTAGTGGTTCATTATAAAATCAACCATAACGCAACTAGAAAATTGATGATGAAAAAAGGAATATTAATGTTTGTAGCGACTTTGATAAGTATTGGAGCTATAGCGCAGAAAGGGTTTTTACGTGGGAAAATTCTCGACGGAGAGACAGGAGAGGGATTGATTGGTGCCACCGTTTACAAAGAAGGTACTACTTTGGGTGCTGTGGCTGATTTTGATGGTAACTATTCTTTATCATTAGATCCGGGAATACATAACATTGTGTTCCAGTTTGTTTCCTACCAGTCACAAACCGTAAGTGAAGTTGAAATTAAAGCAGATGAAGTAACGACTCTGGATATTACAATGTCAAGTGTAACCGCCGAATTGGCTGAAATAGTAATTACAGCAAAACAGATCAAAGATAACGAAGTGGCTTTGCTTTCATTGCAAAAGAAATCACCAAATGTAGTGAATGGTATTTCATCTCAAGCATTTCGTAAAATTGGGGACAGCGACCTGGGTAATGCCATGAAGCGAGTCACAGGTGTTTCTGTTGAAGGCGGAAAATATGTTTATGTGCGCGGATTAGGAGATCGATATACCAAAACCACTTTAAATCAAATGTCTATTCCAGGTCTGGATCCGGATCGAAATACCGTACAAATCGATATTTTTCCAACAAACACCATCGAAAATGTAATTGTGTATAAAACATTTACTCCTGATTTGCCAGCAGATTTTACTGGTGGGATTGTTGATGTGGAAACAAAAAACTTTCCTGAAGAGAAGTCAACAACCGTTTCTGTTGGATTTGAGTATAACCCGGATATGCATTTCAAAAATGATTTTGTAACCTATGATGGAGGTAGTACTGATATCATTGGTTTTGACGATGGATCCAGAGCATTGCCATTAAATAAAAATATAGATATACCTGATATATCTTCTCCTGAAGCATTAATTGTAGAAGATATCACACGTTCTTTTGGTCAAACCATGGGAGCTAAGACAAAGAGCAATTTTATGAATTATGGATTTAACATAGCTCATGGAAATCAAATCAACAGAGCCAAGGCTACCTGGGGCTACAATGCGGTATTTAATTATAAAAACGAACAGGAGTTTTACCCAAATACAGAATTTGGTGAATATGCTAAAAATCCAAATTCTGAAATTAATAATCTAAACGGTTTTCAAATTAGACGTGGCCCAATAAGTAATAATAGTGTATTGTGGAGCGGATTGGTTTCTGCTGCACTTAAGTATAACAAACATGATTATTCATTCATGTTTTTACATAACCAAAATGGAGTCTCTCAAAGTACAAACAGGATTTCTGAAGATCTTGAAGACAATCCTGCCGTATTACTCGATGACATCCTAACGTATGCCCAACGTCAGGTAAGCACTGGGATGCTATCAGGAAGGCATAACTTTAATAAATTCAGCCTGGAATGGAGAGGTTCATTTACCAACTCTAAAATATATGAGCCAGACTTTAGAATAACCCGAATTCAACAAATCCCCGTTTTTGATGCAGAAGGAATCCAAACAGGCTATAGATACTCGCTAAATACTGGTGTTGGCGCAGGAATAAATCGATTCTGGAGAGATTTAAATGAAAAAAATGAAAGTTTTAAAGTTGACCTTTCCTATTCTTATGGTGAGAAAAACAAGCTTAAAGTTGGTGGATTAACTCTATTTAAACAACGGGATTTCGAAGTACTCGATTATGCATTCAGAGTTCGGGATCGTGGTAATATAGTCATTACTGACAATCCGGATGATTTTTTTGAACCCATAAATATCTGGACACCACAAAGAAACGAAGGGACATTTACAGTTGCTCGAAACAGTGCAATTGATAATGAAATAAATTCATTCAATGCGTCATCTCAAACTCATGGGTTTTATGCTATGTCTGAACACTATATGAGTGATAAGTTCCGGGCTATATTTGGATTACGAGCAGAAATGGCTAAAATGTTTTATACCGGTACGAACCAACGGGGTGAAAGTCTCAACAATGCACAAACACTTGATGAGTTGAACTTCCTGCCATCATTGAATTTTGTTTATGATTTCAATGATAAAACAAACCTTCGGGCATCTTATAATAAAACGCTTGCCAGACCATCTTTCAGAGAAAAGTCAAACGCGCAGATTTATGATCCTATAAGTGACCGAACTATTATTGGAAATCTTGACTTGAAACAAAC
>JAHEMV010000396.1 GCA_024643455.1 Cytophagales bacterium | reverse complement strand
CGCTTTCGAAGAATACGAAGATAAACCTTGAAATCTCACGGGCGAATAAAGTTGTTTTTGGAGGATCAATCGGTATCGATCAGATAAAAAGAAGCTTTGAAGAGCTGGCTTCATTTCTTTATCGGGAATGTTCATTTCCACATGGCAGTTTCCTGATGACAGGCACTGGTATTGTTCCTGGATCGGATTTTACATTACAAAGTGATGATAAAATAAAAATTGCGATCGATGGAATAGGCCTTCTGGAAAACTCAGTAGCCTGATTCAGAAAGTGAATTACTTTCCCGTTTATTCTAAAAATGGAATTATTTTATAAACTTCTCATTTTTACGTGTTCTCTGTTATATTGAGCAAATTTTAAAAGAATTATGGCAAATATAGGATTTATCGGAGCTGGAGGAATTGCCCGGGCTCATGCATTTTCACTCAACTCACTAAAGTATTATTACGATAATGCTCCGAAGGTCAATTTCATATCCGTGACTTCCGCAAGAGAATCAAGTCGAATTGAATTTGCTGATAAATATGGTTTTTCTATGGCGCAACATCTGGATGATTTTGTCCGGAATGAACAGTTGGACACCGTCTTCATTTTGGGGCCAAATAAAGTGCACTTTGAACATTTGAAGTTGGCCTTTAAAATGCCAAATGTCACACAAATCTATCTGGAAAAACCAGTATGCTCTACTAAATCGGAAGAAAAACTGATGAGATCCATGCTCGAGGATCGCCATAAAAATGTAAAAATACAGGTCGGGTTTCAATTTTTACAGACGGCCGCTTTAAGGCAGGCACTGGCTTTTTGGCAAGCTGGAATACTGGGTAAACCCATCCATTTTGATCTGAAATATTATCATGGAGATTACCTGCAAAAGACTTATAGAGATAAACGCCAGACTCGTTTAACTCCTGCGCCAGATGGAGGTGCTATGGCCGACCTGGGTTCCCATGGCATCAGTATGATCATGGCTTTTCTTGGGGAAGATCTTCGCATCCTTAGTGCTACTCAAGCGGGAAATTTCGATGATGTTCCAGTAGGCTCAGATCTCTTTAGCTCATTGTCGCTGTTTGATCCAAAGACGAAAGCGGTAGGTACATTATCGGCGAGCCGGATCAGTTCAGGGACTGGAGATTTAGTGGATTTTGAGTTGTATGCAGAACTAGGGGCATTGCGTTTCAACTCACAAGCACCTGATTTTTTTGAATACTTTATTGAGGACATCGGTCAGTGGATTAAAGAACCGGTTGGAAGCCATTATAAACCCATTACCAGCTTCCCTTCAGGACATGTTCCTCCAGGCTGGTTGCGGTCGATGATTCATGCGCATTATATTTTTCTGACAGGAGAGGACAAAAAATCCTTTAATACAGATTTAAGGCATGGGCTTGCCGTACAGCGAATCGTGCGCGAAACAGCCGCTCATCTGGGCACTTTTAGAGAGGCAACTAAGGATTAAAATAGTTCATATTCCATTGATCAAACCATTCAATTACTGGTTTCTCTCCATCGAAAGTAATGGGAAGCCAGATGTATGTCCCGTCAATGGGATTGTTTGGCTGCCATCGATCTGCCATGAAAATTAAACCATTTTTAGTTCCTGGTGCTGGAAGAACATACGTACTTTGAGAATGAAATGTGAATTGAGAATCTGGACCTGTGCATGGATTTCCAAGTTCAACCCAGGGTCCCCAAATCGATTCGGAAACGGCTGATCGAGCGGCATTCGGTTCCCATCCAGTGCAACCTGATCCAATAAAATAGTATTTTCCATTTTGCTTGAAGATAGCGGGTGCTTCCATGAAACGATCAATAAAAACTCTCATATATTTTCCTGTATAGTCTAAGTAATCATCTGTCAACTCCGAGATGTGTAGGGTACTATTTTCTTCTGACGCAAAAATATGATAGGCTTTTCCATCATCATCGACGAATAAGGTCATATCGCGCGCCATTTGTCCAGTCTTAAAATCTCTACCTAAAATATTTATGGAATCGGTATGGGTTGGCAGACTACCTCCGGTAAAATCATGATTATTTTTTTCAGATTCCTTATTGATTTTATGGATATCCAGAACATTTATTGGCCATTGCTCCTTATTTGGCCGAACACTTTTCACGAAAGTGAATGGGCCCAAAGGTGAACTACTCGTGGCAACTCCACTGCGAGCAGATGAGTACGATGTGCCTTTCCGCTCCAGGTGAAACCACATAACAAAGGTCTTGCTCTTTTCATTGTAGATAACTTTAGGTCGTTCAAGAATGCAGCCTTTGGTGATGTCGTGCAGGGTGTCATTTTCAATTACATTGAGGGCAATTCCTTCATCAATCCAGTTATATAGATCGCTTGATGAATAGACATGAACGCCAACCTGGGCTGAATTGCCGATTGAAGTGGCAACTTTATGTTCACCATACCAATAGTAGATTCCTTTATGCAATAGCATTCCGCCACCATGTGCGTTGATGTGCACACCGTTGTTATCTTCCCAAACCTGCCCAGGGTAGAATGCATTGTACTTTAAATCGGTTTTGCAGGTGTACAAAAAAAAGGTAAGTGAGCAAGCACTCCAAATAGCCAGTTTGTTCATCATGAAAAAAATAAAAATTGAAAGAAAAAATCATCCAAATTTAAAAACTGGAATGTATTTTCTTATTTTATTTTAGATAAATATTCAACCGATGAAGAGATGAGTTCTTCCAAAACCGGAAGATTTATTTGTTCAAGCTTATTGATATATAAACACGATTTACTTGTTTTACATTTTCCGAGGCGTCCCAGGATTTCATTATAATGACTAAACCCTGACATAATATAGATTGTAAGACTTTGCTTCCGCGGAGAAAAACCGCACAAAAACCAGTCACCCTCTCTGCCGCTTGCATATTTGTAATGATAACTACCAAATCCAACTATACTTGGTCCCCACATACTGGGTTCTGATTTCGTTATTTTTTTCATCAACTCCATTACTATGAAGCAATCTTTTTTGCGTTGATCATCTTCAATGCTTCCAAGGAAAGCCACAACACTTGCATTGTTTTTTTGAGTTTTGAGTTCTGCCATCTTTGTTTTGATATAATGAAAATTAAATAAGCAAAAATAAGAAACCTCAGAACAGTTGCTTAGGCTACGTATTCTGAGGTTTCTGTTAAATTAAAAAACAAAAGTTACTACGCTATGTAAAAATTGGTAATGCTAATCCTTATTGAAAAAGGCTTTATAAATCAAACCAGCTAGGATAGCTCCTACGATTGGCGCAACCCAAAACAACCACAATTGGCCCATTGCCCAGTCTCCGACAAACAAAGCCTGACTTGTACTTCTTGCTGGATTTACGGAAGTATTGGTCACGGGAATACTGATAAGGTGAATAAGGGTCAACCCCAGCCCGATGGCAATTCCGGCAAAACCAGCAGGAGCCCTTTTGTCCGTTGCTCCCAAAATGATCATTAGAAACATCATTGTCATGACGACTTCGCAGATTAACGCGGCAATGAGTCCATAACCACCAGGGGAGTTTTCCGCATATCCGTTAGCTGCAAATCCACCCAATTCAAAGCCTGGTTTTCCACTGGCTATCAGGTACAAAATACTCGCTCCTGCGATACCTCCAACGACTTGGGCAATAATGTAAGGGAGTAATTCCTTACTTTCAAATCGCCCACCCACCCATAGGCCAACAGAAACAGCAGGATTGAAATGAGCTCCGGAAATGTGGCCCAGTCCATAAATCAAGGTCATGACGGTAAGGCCAAAAGCGAAGGAGACACCGACAAATCCGATACCCAGCTCAGGAAAACCTGCGGCAAAAACAGCGCTGCCACACCCTCCGAGTACCAACCAGAATGTGCCAATAAACTCGGCTGCTAATTTTTGAGTTAGTTTCATATAATTGCGGTTAGCTTAATGATTACTCCAGAAGAGTAAATTTTATAATTTATAAGATAAATATTTGATTTTTATGTTAATAAATAAAGAAAAGTATCAATTATTTAAACAAAGTTTTAAATATTGAGGTTAGTCTGTTTTAATCGTTTAAGGTTCTATTTCCCATTCCAATATTAAAATTTTAAAATCAATGATGAGAATTGTTACCCTCCTTTTTTTATGTCTTCCAATGTTCACTTCAAATTTAATTTTAGCCCAGACCGATTCACTAATTATGAAAAATGGCGATATCATCATTGGCGAGTTTAAAGATATGGACAAAGGTGTTATAGGTATTGAAACAGATTACAGCGACAGTGATTTTAAAATAGAGTGGAGTGGCATTAAGGAGATTTATTCCATTTCCAAATTTCTTGTTACTATTAGTGATGGAACCAGGTATAATGGAACAATCCGATCAACCGAAGATGGAAAGGTTTTGATCAATGACGAAGACATTGGTGAAAAAACAACAAATTTAAACGAGATTGTATTGCTCAAATCGGTAAATGATGGGTTTTATAGCCGGTTATACGCTTCCATTGATCTTGGATTTAGTTTTACAAAAGCAAATAGTTTCAAGCAGGTAACCATGCGGAGTAATGTCGGATATCTTGCCGACAGGTGGTCTGCAGATATAAAATTTAATACGCTCAACTCAACGCAAAATGAAACAAACCCCATTCGTAGAACAGACGGCGGTTTTGCATTTCGACAGTATTTACAGCATGACTGGTATATTCCCGCAGATTTGACATTTCTATCTAATACAGAACAAAAAATAAACTTACGAACAAATGCTAAAATTGGTATTGGTAACTATGTGATCCATACAAATAATGCCTACTGGGGATTTGCAGGAGGAGCCTCGTATGTCAATGAGGAATTTTCAGGAGATAATGCAGGTAAAAACAGTTTGGAGGGATATTTTGGGACCGAACTCAATCTATATGATATTGGAGACCTCAGTTTGCTCACCAAAGCCGTTGCTTATCCCGGTGTTACGGAATCAGGAAGATGGAGGGCTGACTTTGTATTTGATACTAAATATGAACTGCCCCTTGACTTTTATATAAAGCTGGGGTTTACTCTTAATTATGACAATCAACCGGTTGAAGGAGCCCCGGATGCAGATTATGTGTTCTCTACTGGTCTGGGATGGGAATGGTGATAATTAGTATGATGAATTCTTTAAAAATATACCATAATTGGCGAGAGAGAAATTCGGTTTAATGAAGTATTTTAAAAAAAAGTGTTGTCCAAATTTAGAAATTGAAAACATCCTCAGTAATTCCGTGTTTGGTAAGAGAATGAGATA
>JAHEMV010000395.1:3600-5262 GCA_024643455.1 Cytophagales bacterium | reverse complement strand
TATAATTTCAGATTAAATCAGACAAACGCAAAGAATATTAACCAAACGATAACAAACAAAGGAACCAGAATCGGCAGAGAATACCGGATAATGTATCCAAAGAAAGATGGCATTTTGATACCAACTTGTTCTGCAATGGATTTAACCATAAAATTAGGGCCGTTGCCAATATAAGTAAACGCTCCAAAGAAAACAGCTGCGACAGAAATTGCTCTTAACATTAAACTTGAGTCATGGAACCCATCATTGGCAAATTTCATGACGTCAGCAATGGAATTGATGTTTGCTCCCTGTGAGGCCATTCCGGCTGCAAGAAAATTCAAATAGGTAGGAGCATTATCGAGAAATCCTGAAAGCATACCTGTTCCCCAATATAAAGTATTATGCGTGATCAGTTTAACTCCTTCAGGAGATTGAGCAAAATTACCAACTAGTTCCAACGCAGGCATCATTGTTCCAAAGATCCCGATGAAAATAAAGGCAACCTCTTTGATTGGTTCAAAATTAAATTCATTGGATTTCAGCACCTCTTTATTTGCAAGTTTAAAAGATAAATAGGCTGCGCCAAGCATGATAATTTCCCTTAAAAAAGAAAATTTCTGTCCACTGTAATGAATCGCAGGGACCCATTCAAAAACATTTGGATCCAGGAATACGGCCAAGATGACTACCAATAGCCAAAGAAAATTTTTACTTCCGCTTATGCTTACCTTCCCATTAAATGTACTTTCCTCTAAGGAATTTCCTTCTTTGTTTTTCCGATCGAAAAAGTAAAATATGATCACCAGTATTATTACAGCAGATAACCACGGTAAAAAATTATGGACTAACGTCCAGAAAAAGGGAACTCCTTTCAAGAATCCCAGAAACAACGGAGGGTCACCGATTGGAGTAAGCGATCCACCAACATTACTTATGATAAAAATGAAAAAAATGATATGGTATGGTTTTATCCTACCTTTATTCACTCTGATGAAAGGCCTGATCAGTAACATCGAGGCGCCTGTGGTTCCAATAATATTGGCGATAACGGCTCCAATAATTAAAATAGTGGCATTCACACCGGGTGTGCCTTTTTTATCAACCTTAATCATAATCCCGCCTGAAGCGATGAATAATGCCGTCAACAATGCAATAAATTGCACATATTCAAATGCAGCGTGAATTGGGCTATGGCTATTATTCAAAACAAACAAATAATAAAGCACAACCGCTATAGCCAGTCCTATTGCTACTTTAGGATAATTATGATGCCAGAAATGCTCATAAAATAATGGCCCGGTTGCTATCATCAATAATAATAATACAAATGGAATCACTGTCCATCCAGGAGTCGAGTGATGTGTAGTGTGTTCACCTTCCTCTGAAACCGTGTTAGATGAAATCGTATCATGCTCCTCACTACTTGTCAGGTGCTCTATTGAAACATTTGAATCTGTTGCATAGGAAAAAGATTTAGCAGGAATTGCTAACAGGCCAAAAAATAAAATGGTGATAATAACCAGCTTCATAAATAAATTGATTTTGGATAATAAAAAATGGTGCATACCTAAAAATATGCACTGACAAAAAACGATAAAATTTGATCTAATTACAAAATATTATTTATACTATTCAGAGATAATTATTACACTATCAGCATAATGGGTTATTGTTGAACTG
>JAHEMV010000395.1:0-3500 GCA_024643455.1 Cytophagales bacterium | reverse complement strand
GCCAATTGATTAAGTACCGTGTTTACAGGACAGATGTCAAATGCTATTCGGGAGCCATTTTGGTCAAATGAAATATTTGAGAATCCACCAAGATTGAGGCAAAATTCATAATCTTTAAATAGTAGTTTATCTCCAACAGGCACCAGCGGGGCTCCCTGCCCCCCCAAAGCTATATCTAGAGATCTTAAATCACAGACAGTCTTAATTCCTGTGCCAAGCATTATTTGATAACCATCGCCAATTTGTAGCGTAAGTCCAATATCTGGTTGATGAAAAATTGTATGCCCATGAGAGACGATCAATTCAGGAGAAATATGCCTCGATTCCATGAATTTTTTGGTTTTATTCCCAATCCATTTCCCATAATTAATATCCAGTTTTTTTAATTCGAAACCACTCAGCTTATATGCGTACATCAATTCATTCACCATCTTCAAATCGTAGTTGATGGATTCACATTCAAGAATTTGAAATTGCCAATTATTTTCATGGGAAAATCGAACATATGCAATATCCAACCCATCCAACGATGTGCCTGACATCAAACCGATAACATCATATTTTTTCATGGAATATGTTTAATTTTGAACCTTAACAGTTTCCAAAAGATAAAGAAATAGTAGCTTGAATATATGTATTGATATCGGAAATACAAGTGCCAAACTAGGTGTTTTCAAAGAAGATGCGTTGCAGTCTGTGATGCCAAATGTATCAGACCGGGGCTTGATAAAAGCAATCGAATGGCATAAACCAGAACATGTGCTTATCGGAACTGTGCGTAAAGGGATAAGTAAAATTATTGAGCGTGCATCAAAAATCAGCGACATAGTTGTTCTCAATCACGGGATCCCTCTTCCGATTCAAAATTTATATGGCACACCCAAAACACTCGGGGTAGATCGAATTGCGGTCGCAGTGGCAGCCAATTATTTATATCCCCGCAATAATTGCTTAATAGTTGACGTTGGCACCTGCATAACCTATGATTTAATTGATGAATCCGGTGCTTATCAGGGAGGTGGGATTTCTCCGGGGGTAGAAATGAGATTAAAAGCCATGCATAAGTTTACTTCCAAACTACCGGTTGTAGCCTCCCATGGTAAGCCAGAATTGATTGGAAAAACAACCAAAGAATGTATGTTAAGCGGTGCAATCAATGGAACAATCGCTGAGATCAATGGGATTATAGGCCAGTATCATCAATTTTATGATAATTTAACAATATTATTCTGCGGAGGAGGAGCGATTTTTTTTGAATCTAAAATAAAAGATCACATCTTTGCAATCCCAAATTTAGTCCTAATCGGTCTTAATCAGATTTTGAGATATAATTTAAATGGTTAAAAAACAAGGTTTCATATATTTGCTATTTTTCGGATTGACCTTTGGTGCCAATGCTCAGAATGCCTCTAGTCCGTATTCGGTATTTGGAATTGGCACGCTCAATAAGAAATCCCTGATTTACAATCAAAGCATGGGCGGATTAGGAATTAGTAACGGTAAAAACTGGATACTCAACAATGTGAATCCGGCTCTTTTACCACTCAATACCTTTTCTACCTTCGATGTAGGCTTATATACCGAAAAAAGGACGTTGAATACAACGGATTTGGAACAAAGTAGTACTACTGGAGGCCTAAATTATCTGGCAATTGGCATTCCTATGAAGGCAGGTAAGTGGACCATGTCAGTGGGATTGATGCCATACAGCAATGTTTCATATGGGATTAATACTACAGGGAAAGTAGTTAATAGGGAGGAAACAAATAGTAATTATCAATATTCAGGCAGTGGAGGAATTAACCAGGTTTATCTTGGTAGCGGATGGCAAATAATTCCTAATTTTCTTTATGCTGGAGGTCGTGTAGGTTACACATTTGGAAAGATAGAAGATGGAACAACTATTAATTTGTCTGAAAGAACTTATATAAATGAAGAGGATACCATCGGAATAGCAAAGAGTTTTAAAACATCTGCATACAATCGGAAATCAAGTTATTCTGATTTTCTTTTTGAAGGCGGACTTTATATGAAAAGAAAAATTGGTAAGGAAACAGAAATAAATCTTGGATTTATTTATGAATTGGCAAGCAATATGAATACCAAAAGAAGTGAAACTTTGGTAATCGAAGATGGAAGCGCCTTGCCGCCAACTGATACAATAATGTATAAAGTAAAGGGAAATACCTATTTGCCACAAAAGTTTGGTGGGGGAATCAGTATATCGAAACAATATAAATGGGTTCTTGGGATTGATTATTATTCCAGGAATTGGAGCTCTTTTAAATCTGATTTTGGAAGAGACGAAAACCTTACAAAAAGTACAGAAATCATCGTTGGAGGAGAGTTTACGCCCGATTTGTTTTCAGTAAAAAGTTATTTTAAAAGGGTAACGTATCAGATGGGATTCAACTATGAACAAACCCCTGTGATGATAAATAATGTAAATATTGATGACTTTGGTATCAATTTTGGTGTATCTTTACCAGTAGGAAGTGCTTCAATACTAAATGTTGGTTTTAAGTACGGGCAACTCGGAACAACATCAAATGGATTAGTAAAAGAAGATTATTTTAAAATTAACTTTGGGATGATATTTAATGATCGTTCTTATGGTTGGTATAGAAATCAAGGAAAGTATAAATAAAAATGTTATCTATGAAAGCTAAAATTTTTCTCATCGGTTTATTTGGGGTTCTATTTTTTGAAACTGCGCATGCGCAATGGAACTGGCCTGATGATAAAGCTAAAGCAGAAGTACAAAATGCATTGTACACCGATAGCTTTAAACAAGGCAATTACAGATCGGCAGCAAATCAATTGCATTGGTTGCTGGTAAATGCTCCAAATTTGAATAAATCAATTTATATCAATGGAGTAAAAATATATGATGGATTAGCAAGTGAAGAGACTAATGAAGCTAAAAAAATCATTTATCAAGACTCAGTATTGTTGCTTTATGATTTAAGGATTAAGCATTTTGGTGAAGAAGGAAGCGTATTAAACAGGAAAGCCTACGATGCTTATAAGTACTATAATGGTGATACAAATAGATATCAAGAACTTTTCAATCTTTTCAAGAGTACATTTGAACTCAATGGAAAGAAAGTTATGGATATCAACTTATTGCCCTATATGGATATTGTAAGAAGGTACAAAGTTGCTGGAGGCAATATTACGGATGAAGAAGTATTAAGTATTTATGAGGAAATTGTAGAGATCACTAATTACAAAATCGAGGTTGTAAAACAGAACATTGACAATTTAAAAATTGTTCTGGACAAGGTAAATGAACTACTTGTTAGTACTATTGATGTTGATTGTAATTTTGTTGAAAATACTCTGGGTCCAAAACTAAAAGCAGAACCTGATAATCTGAAATTGGCAAAAAATATTTTGAGACTGGCATTTGCTGGCAAATGTATGGAGCTTGATGTTTTTGTTGATGCAGCAAAAGTGGTTCAGAAAAATGAACCAGAATACGGATTGGCAAAATTAAT
>JAHEMV010000394.1 GCA_024643455.1 Cytophagales bacterium | reverse complement strand
GTATTGTGTTTTTGGACTATCAGCTATTTCTAATTTTCGTAAAGATTGATGTGTTTGAATCCGTTTTAAAAAGGTAAAAACTCCATAAAGAACTCCGATATCTGTATTGGCTATAATGTAAAGTTTATTATTCGAATCGGAATTGTTTAGTATTATATACCCTTCATTTCCTACAGACTCCAGTTTTTCTTTAACACCATTTGGTAATGGAATACCTGGATTGGTTGTTGCATTGAAAACAATCAGCGCATTTTTATTTTGCTTTTCTGAATAATGTATTTTTCGACCCAAAAGCCCACTGAGTCCATTGATCAACTCCTTCTTTGCTGCATCGATTGTTGCGGATTCACCGTAAAATAAAACCTCCTCAATGGATTTATTATACCTTTCCAGTAAACCAGCATCGTCAATCTTATCATATCGAAGCCATAATCTGTAGCCATCCTCTGCTTTAGAAAATGATGGAGAAAAACAAACCAACAGGATAATTATTTTAATACTTTTCATCATAACGCTGTAATACCTTAAATTCAAAAATGCTATTCCTTAGATTAACAAAAATACCAAACGATCTAAAAAGTAGAGTGAATTTTGGTACTTCATTTGATTATTAAGTTGAAAAGACCCCAAATTTTAATATAAACTTCTAATCCATTATAAACTGCTATAATTTATACGTATTTGTCAGGATAAAAAAGCGAGTACTTTCCTAGACTATTTTGCAATGCTGCCATTTTTTTAATAATATTTTAAACTACCGATATTTTATTTCAGGCAGGTTTCGTAATATTATTGTTCAAATAAAAGTTTTAAACTTATTTTTCAATAATTCAATATAACCCAAATGAAAAATTTAAATAAAGAAATTGAAGGCTTTTCGCGCCGTCAGTTCATCGGCCGTTCACTAGCCTTAACAGCTGGAATTAGTATAGGAACTAATTCGGTTTTCGGAATGCCAGCATTCATTAAAAATTTAGGGAAACCTAACTCTTTGATCAATGGAGTGCAAATCGGAGCCATAACCTATTCATTCAGAAGTATGCCGGATCAAAGTGCTGAAGCAACTTTGAAATACGTTATTGAAAGTGGTATAAGTGCCATTGAGCTGATGGGTGAACCTGCGGAATCATTTGCCGGAGCTCCTCAAAATCCAGTTGATATGCGCGCCTTTTTTGGTTTAATGCGTAAAAGCCGAGATGGTGGAGAATTGACAGCAGACGAAAAAAAGGAGATGGATGACCTTAGGGCGCAAATGGACTCCTTTAATAAAGAATTATCGACCTGGAGAACAACAGTTAAAATGGACAAATTTACTCAACTTAAAAAAATGTATGCAGATGCTGGTGTATCCATATATGCTTTTAAGCCAAGTACATTTGGCCCACGAAATACAGATGCTGAAATGAATTATGGGATGACTGCCGGGAAAATGTTAGGAGCAAGTCAAGTTACACTTGAATTCCCTGGCAACGAGGAGCAAACGAAGAAACTTGGTGAATTGGGGGCAAAAAATAAAATTAAAGTGGCTTACCATGGTCATGAGCAGCAAACACCCACTATGTGGGATACTGCGTTAAAGCAATCAAAAAACAATGCCATGAATCTGGATATTGGCCATTATGTTGCTACCGGTAATGATCCGATTGCTATAATTAATGCCAAGCATGATCACATCGCAAGCATGCACCTAAAAGACCGGCAAACTCCTGCCAATGGAAAAGGGAATTTACCTTGGGGAACTGGTGATACACCTATTGTTCAAATTCTGCAATTAATGCGAGATAAAAAATATAAATTTCCAGCTACAGCCGAACTTGAGTATGAAGTTCCTGCCGATTCTGATCCAGTCAAAGAACTGTCAAAGTGCGTCGAGTACTGCAGAAAGGCATTGGTTTGATATCGTCAATATCATTGACGATTTATTTATTTTCACAATACAATATAAAAACAGTATCTCTTTCGAGGGATACTGTTTTTTTAATAAACTGTCTTCCCGAAATTGCAATGAATTTTTTTTACAAACGTATTATGTGATTGATTAGAATTAAAAAGGAATGCGTGACCTATAAATTTTTTATTTCTATTTGATGGCCTATATTTGATTTTAACACTTTTTAGCTTAACTCTTTATGAAAAATATCCTGCTACTCACAATATTGATCGCTTCCATATTTGCTTGCCAGAGCAAAAAAACAGACACTGAAACTGACCAAAAATCCTTCGGGAAGGTCGTTGAATTGGATATTCTCACAAACGAAAAAATTGCACCAATCCAGCCTACTATGTGGGGATTATTTTTTGAAGACATCAATTTCGCTGCTGATGGTGGAATCAATGCCCAAATGATAAAAAATAATTCTTTTGAGTTTCAAAATCCTATGATGGGATGGCAGCGAATTCAGGAGAATGGAGCTAAAGGGTATTTTTACACCAAATCGAGTAATTCAACTTCAAATAAAAAATACATCCAGGTAGAAAGAATCAATTCGGATGGAAATCTTGGCATTCAAAATGATGGTTTCCGCGGTTTGGGTTTAAAGGAAAATAACGTCTATACTATATCCTTCAACGCCAGGCAAAATGATGGAACGGCATTGGCCTTGCGCTTTCAACTATTCGATTCTAAATACAATCAGGTTGGCGAGACCGAATTAAGTGGTTTTACAAAAGATTGGAAAAACTATGAAATATCTATAACAGCTAAAACATCTGACAATAATGGACATTTTAGAATGCTGGT
Organism: Cytophagales bacterium; assembly: GCA_024643455.1. Taxonomy (GTDB): domain Bacteria; phylum Bacteroidota; class Bacteroidia; order Cytophagales; family Cyclobacteriaceae; genus JAAUQL01. The sequence goes on along the minus strand of JAHEMV010000394.1, from coordinate 2,523 downwards.
CGATGGAGTAGGAACCATGGATTTTGACCTAATTTCCATGTACCCAGTAGAAACATGGAATAAGAAAAAACAAGGACTTCGAAAGGACCTGGTGCAGCTATTAGCAGATATGAAACCTGGATTTCTCCGCTTTCCAGGTGGCTGTATTGTGGAAGGATTTGAACTGGGAAACCGATATGAATGGAAAAAGACAGTAGGTCCATTGGAAGATCGTCCGGTAAAAATTAATCGATGGAATTTTGAATTTGCTCATAAATCTGCTCCGGATTATTATCAATCCTTTTCCATGGGATTTTTTGAATATTTTCAGTTGGCGGAGGATATTGGCGCTACTCCATTACCCATTATAAGCTGTGGTCTGGCCTGCCAATTCAATTCTGGCGAAATCGTTCCTTTGGACAAACTAGACCCATATATACAGGATGCGCTGGATTTAATAGAATTTGCAAATGGTTCGGCTAACTCGGCCTGGGGATCCGTCAGAAAAAAAATGGGACATCCTGAGCCGTTCAATCTGAAATTTATCGGTATAGGCAATGAGCAATGGGGACCTCAGTACATCGAAAGAGCCAAAGCATTCCAAAAAGCATTAACTGAAAAATATCCAGATGTAACAATTGTCTCTACGTCAGGGCCATTCTCAGATGGTGAAGAGTTTACCTATTTGTGGGGAGAACTACTAAAAATGAATGCTCAACTCATCGACGAGCATTACTATAAATCGCCGGATTGGTTTTTTGAAAACGCCAGACGTTATGATGATTATGATCGGAACGGGCCAAAAATATTTGCTGGTGAATATGCTGCTCATACTAAATCTGTCGGGAGTACCGAAAACGTAAATTGCTGGTTGAGTGCCCTGGCTGAAGCAGCTTTTATGACCGGTCTGGAACGAAACGCTGATGTAGTGCACTTAGCTTCTTATGCACCACTGTTTGCTCATATTGATGCCTGGCAATGGTCGCCAGACCTGATTTGGTTTGACAATCTCCGATCAATGGGCACCCCAAATTACTATGTTCAGAAACTTTTTTCTACAAACAAAGGGACTACCTTAATCAAGGTTACTTCCGAAGGGGAAACGCTTGCAGGGGAAGGCAATTTATATGCCTCAGCGACGCTTGACTCAAACACAAATGAGGTGATTTTAAAACTTGTTAATTCATCAAAAGAAAAGTGTGCAATTCATTTAAACCTTGATGAAGCAGTCGCCACTACTGGAAAAATGCTTAAAATGTCAAATGATGACCTTTATGCAGTAAATACATTAGATAACCCGACCAATATTTCACCTATCGAAAAACCACTGACGAACGAAGAAATTAAAGGTACTATTTCATTAGATGGAAATTCACTTACCATTCTTAGAGTGGTGATGGGAAAATAACATAAAAGGCTTTATTCGGCTTAATGAGTTATTCTATTCTTTCCTCAAGTTAAAGGTGCGCACGTCCAAATTCTGAATCGGTGGCAAATCATTTTTAGGATTATCCAGGTAAAAGTATGCTACTGCGGATACATCATCAGAACGGTAAAAATTTGTCCATGCATTTTCATCCGGGAATACAGGATTTTGCAGATCGACAATACTATCCTTATGATAAATATGGATTAATGACGCATCCTCTCTGCTAATCGTAACTGGAATCAGGTTAACCCCATTTTGTTGCATTTCGATTACATTTTTCTTCGATGTTCCTCCCATTTGCTGAAGGGTGACTTTGCAATCTGTATGGAAATAAATCGGATCTATGATGTGATATTTATAAAAACTCCAGTGTTGATTTTCACCATCAGCAATTAAACAACCGCTGTAGTTCGTTTGAAATTTACCTTGCCCCCAGGCTGTCCCTATATAATCTTCCGTTCCGGTTCCAGCCAGGGTTGGATATGCCTTATCTCCATCCAGAAATACTTTGGCTTCTCCTTCACCGAACCAATAATCTTTATAGTCTGGATTGGCAATGACACCTACATTGGATCCAATAAACCGGCCTCTGCCTTTAATTTCAGGAAGGATGTTGAAATCCTCTGCTAGTGTTGTTGCTGTATCCCGATGCCAGTATGCATGAAAATACATAAAATTTTCATCCCACTTTTTCATATGTTGAAAATCAATATCGAAAAACACCAGTTCAATGTCCATATCCATTTCATTGACAATTTCAATCTTGGCAGCTTTCTTAAAAGGCATCTGAACATAGCTATTAAACGATCGACCTTCCGGATTGGCAAAAAGAGAATTTTCAAAAATTGCTGTTTCTCCAAGACCTACACCAAAAAAATCGCCAAATGGAACGGATGCAGCTGGTTTTTCTTCATTGTCCCAATACATATTAATTACCAACCCCCTCAAAGCAAAAGGTGAACGATTACGGATGGTGACCCAAATTCTATTTATGATCCCGGAACCGCTAGTCTCCAATAATACTTTATGTTCTCCTGATTTGATCATGTCATGGGAATGTCCTTTGGCACCATTATTTTCCATACCTCCCTGACCTTTTAGACCGTTCAAATTCT
>JAHEMV010000393.1 GCA_024643455.1 Cytophagales bacterium | reverse complement strand
AATCGTGGCCTACTTTCTCCTGATAATTATCGAGACAACCAAAATTTCCTAATTAATAAAACCCAACTTACCATAGACGCTGTTACCTAATATGCCATTGATATCAGATTTTATCTGGGCTATGTCTAATCTTGGGAATATTTTATTTTCAATAGCTTTCTTATTGAAACAATGAATAAAATGGTTAACATCAGCACTATCACAACGGTAATGATAAAGTGATTATCGATCCCAGTCATGCTGATAGGCTTGCGCTCAAAAGTGCCGAGAACATCGGACCACCAATAGGAGAAATTGATAATATCAAAAGAAACATGAGCAATAATGCCAGGAATCAGCGATTTGGTTGAATAAGCCAGATACCCAATCATGAAGGAAATGATGAAGATTACTATCATTCCGAGCATGCCACTCGCCCATGCTTGATGTAGATGCGCAACAGCGAACACGATTGAGGTAATGGAAATCCCGAAAATAGGGCCATATTTTTGTTCCAGAGGCGCTTGCATATAACCCCGATAGCCGATTTCCTCACATATTCCTGCCACCATTGATGCCATCAGGATTATTGGCCAGGCCTTCCATGCAGGAAAATCATTTAGGAAACTTGCGGTTTTAAATATATCAGGTTGAAACTCAAATATACGAAACGTAAATATTCCGAAAGCATTGACAAATAGGACTATAATAAACGCAGCTATCAACCCCCATATCCATACGGGTCTTTTTAGCTTGATTTGCCGAATACAAGAACTGCGGAAAATTTGTGTATTTGAAGGTTTCCACTTACCCCTGAAATACATCCAGTAAAAAATAAGTATCACTCCCATGGGCCCAATAGACCAGGGAACCGGTATGTATGTAAAAAGGAAGACCCAAATGCCAACACCTAAAGATGTGACACCAAAACCTGTTAGTATGGAACGGATGACTAGTGGCAGTTTCATCCAAAATCGCCCGAAAGCATTTGAAGGGTAAAGAGATTTTTTTTCTTGTTGCATGATTTTACGTTTTTAAATGATGCATCAAGTATCTCAACTATTTCAACCACTATCGACCGATATCAGGATGTCGAACGCTTTTTCTAAATATTTTTCCTGAATTCGGTGGGTGTTTGTCCTGTCTCTTTTTTAAAGGCGGTATTGAAAGAAGATTTAGAATTGAATCCCGCCTCATACATGGCTTCAAGAACGGTCAGTTTATCATCTGTAGATTCCTTCAAAATTTGTTGAACTTCCTGAATTCTGTAGGAATTAATGAAATCGAAAAAGCTTTTGTTAAACGATTGATTGATTACCTGGGACAGGTGCTTGGTCGATACTGCTAATTTTTCAGACAGGTCTGTAAGACTCACTTGTGGATTCAGGTACGGTTTTTCAGAACTGAGCAAAACCAATAATTGCTGCTTATAGGCTGCAATTTGCTCCGGTGTCAAATTCGATCCAAGGTATTTGTTTGTTTCATTTTGAGCAATGCCAGCAAAAATTTCTGGTTGTCGGAGTGCTTTCAGGATAACCTTAATCACGAAGTAAAAGATAAAAATGAGCAGAAGAACTAAGGTGACCATAAACACAAATATATTTTCTGTTAAGGCTATGAAATTTTGAATCAGTGACACAATAGTGACCAGGCCAAAGGTGTTAAGTGAGAAACTAAGCCAATCCAAATTGATTTGATCTATTTGAGAATATTTGTTCTTAATGATAAGACGATACTTCCAAAGGGTTTGGTAAGTGAATCCGAGATAAACAAAGAAGTGGGCAAACATTAAAGCACTTACCAGGTAGTACTGCCAGGGCATGTCGTTCTTAATGATTTCTTCCGATGTGCTGGGAGGCGTAAGGTTTTTAAAGGAAAGGATTGCAATAGTAAGCATTAGGTAAGGCATCAAATGCACGAGGTTTCTCCCGGATAATTTGAAATCTCTAAAAATGACGCCTTGAGCATAAAAGTAAATTATGGGACCATATAAAAGGAAAAAGCCATCATCAATATGCTGAAGGGATTCCCATTTGAAATTGACACCATTCATTTGCAGTGTGAGATCTGCCATATTCCAGGCGATTAAGATAAATATGGCACCAAGAAGCATGTTGTTTCGCCGGTTTCCTTTCTTATGCGTGATCAGAAATATACCAACAAGTAGAAGCTGGAAAGTGATGAGAAAAGAGAGAAGAGCAATCAGACTTGGATCCATCCTTTAATGATAGTTCATCAGGTTATAGTGTAATCTAATTAAAAGTAAAGATAGATATAAATACTAGTAATTGAGGTTGGTTTTTCATTATGCATCGTTGATAATATGGGGCGTTTGGCATTTCAAAACTCCATTATATCAAACCGCCGTATATTTTATTAACTGTTCTCATTTTTAAATTTAACACTATCCGCCCAATGACTTTTATTTATTGTTATTCTTTATTCAGGTTCCTGATTTTCATGAATGATATTTTTATTTCAAATTCCGTACAGTAGAAGAATTTAATTGTTTATCCGGGCATAATCAGTTCCAATGGCCGTTTCTCTTTTTCAGGATAGAGCGCTTTTTTACTTTTCATTTCATCGGATAATGCCTTCATCATAATATTGAGCTGTTCTGGATTTTTATCCGCCACATTTGTGGTTTCAAACGGATCTTCTTTTAAGTTGAACAATTCATAATGCGATTGAACTTCTACCTGATAATGGTAAATGATTTTCCAGTCTGATTTAACCAGACTCGTAAAATAGCTGGAACGATGACTATGAGGGAAATGGTTAAGAAATAGCTCATCGCGCATGACATTTTGTTGGCCAGCAAGCTGATCTTGAAGTGCAAATCCATCCAAAATATAACCATCAGGATAATTCACATTTGCTACTTGGCACAAAGTGGGAAAAATGTCCATGATAGTTGCTAGTTGCTGTTGAACGGCATTAACTGCAATGGGTGTTTGTTCTTGAGAGGAAATTTTTTTATTTGGTGAAACCCACGATGCAATAAACGGCACCCGCATACCACCTTCCCAATGGTTCCCCTTTTTACCTTTCAGGGGTGTTGAACTACTGTAGTCGTTTTCAATTGGCAAAGGAGCATCCGAACCATTATCTCCCAAAAAGAAGATAAGGGTATTCTCTCCTAATCCCAGATCTTTCACATGTTGCATTATATCCCCTAATGATTTATCAATGCCTTCAATTAGTGTAGCATAAGCTTGAGCCATTTCAGACATGTTTGAGTCTTTATAGTTTTCGGCAAAACGGGGATCCGAATAAAAAGGCGCATGTACAGCATAATGCGCCATGTTTAGGAAGAATGGCTTGCCTTCTTCCTTGGCTTTAGATATGGCCAAATTGGCTTCCAAGGTTAAAGCCTCAGTTAGAAATATATCTTTGCCGTGGTATTTCTCTAAACCCGGTACTGCCCTTGCATAATTGCCACCTGTATACCCAAAACTTTCCGTACCAAGGTAACTCCCTGGCTGGCCTATCGAGCTACCGGCAATGTTAACATCAAAACCCAAATTAAGTGGATCTTCTCCTTCACTGTTGAATGAGCCTAAATGAGCTTTACCAACATGAATTGTTTTATAGCCTGCCTGTTGTAAGATTCGCGGAAGTGTTACTGATTCTTTAGTAAGTCCTTTCCAGTTCCAATTGGCTGGTCCAAACTCGGAGCGATTATTCTCTTCAGAATTAATCCAATTCGTCACACCATGGCGAGCAGAGTTTTGACCCGTCAAAATTGATGTTCGCGAAGGTGAACAAACCGAGTGTGCATAAAAATTTGTAAAGCGAATACCTTGCTCTGCAAGCTTTTCCATATTGGTCGTTTTATAATAGTCATTCAACGGATATTTTACTGAATTACCATTCGTATCTGCCAAAAATGGAACAGAAGTATCCATTAGCCCCATATCGTCCACCAGAAAAATAATAATGTTTGGAGGGGTATTTTCTTTTGCTTGGGAATTACATGACGTTACACAAAGCAATGACAGCAGAGCAAAAACAGAAAAATCCATTTTTAATCTAATCTTGGTTTTCATTACTCACTTTATTTTCTAATTATAGTTCTTTTTTTCAACAGGAGCATAACGGTTTGGGTATGGTTTCGTTTGCGATTTCAAAGCTCAAACTTATCAGTTTACAAGATAAGAAAAATTGAACCACAAACGCTCGCAAACCACTATTCCACCAATGAACTATACCATTTTATTCCCTATCTATTTTATTATAATCACTTAGAGCCATCTTTATACTTGATATTACTAATTCTGGGTTATCTTTTTGGATTGCATGTAATGAATTAGAATCATAAAAAAATTTACCAAATTCAAGTGGATATATAAGTTCTAGCCATCTTTTCATTTTAATATTACAATCAATCCTAAATAACTGCTCTCTATTGTAAATTGTTGGAGTCTCATCTGGGTAGTGTTTAAATCCGCCTGCCATTAGAAAATGTACCGGTAAATTCGGTAGTGGATTTCTATTGCATTCTTCATGTTCTGTTTTTGCTAAATCTCCCTGTATTTTTACTTCCTCAACATGATGTTTAGGCCCATTCAATAAAAACTGTTCACCATAATATTTGTAGGAAGCAAATAACGAGTCAATTTGTCGTTCTGATAGACCTATCTCTTTATAAGGTAACCGACCATATCCTTCTCTCTTTGTAAAATCGTGTGGGTCAACAAAAATTAAACCTGCAATTTCATTTGGATAGTATGAAGCAAAACTTCTTATATAACATGCTCCAAAAGAATGTCCAATCAAAAGATAGGGAGGATTAAGTCCTTTCTCTTTCAGCATATTTCTCAGGTTGTCGACAGTATATTTCATTGATGGTGGAATACTATCATCCTCCGAAAGACCAATTCTAGGTCGATTATATGCGAACACTGCATGGTCTTCTGATATTTCGTTAATCACTGTTTCCCAAGAATTATAAGTCGAACCACGTCCATTTTCAAAAACAATCACAGGTTTATTATCCTGATTATTTTCCAAACCTGCTGTCAATACTTCAACTTTTCTTCCATTAAAATTCATGATGTTGCTCTGTCCATAACAATAGAAATTCATAAGTGGAACAAGAACAACTAAAAAGGATTTAATTAAATTTCGATTCATATGTATGGTTTTAATTTTAGCGCTGCGCGAAATTGTTCGTTAAGGCAGATAGTTTACAAAGTTAAAGGCACATCCTTTACACTAGATTTGAGCTGAGCCTTATTGATTTTTCTTTTTCTCTTATATCTTTTTCGTTAAAGTATCCTAAAAATAC
>JAHEMV010000392.1 GCA_024643455.1 Cytophagales bacterium | reverse complement strand
CCTTTATTTCACTGTCCTGAATAGCTCCTGCAGATAAACCGTTAGCCATATTCTTCTAATTGGAAAAATTATTTTGAAACGTAAATTTTCAGTAATACTACTATTTATGATAACAGGCTATCCATTTCATCAACAAAGCAAAAGGAGTAAAGTGAACATGATTAAGAAATCAATTGCTATTCCATGTTTGATTTGATCCTTTATCTCAATAACTTTAACTAGGGTTCAGAACATTTTTTTATCACCATGAGAAAGTTAAATTTTTTTATCCCAGTCCTTTCAATCATTATTTTAGGTGTTATTGGATTCGTTTTTTTTCGGAATGACAATTCTCCATTAAAAATAAACATAAGTCATCCTTTCAAAGGGGCGCTTCTTCCTCCCGAATTTCCAGCTCCGCGATTTGAATGGTGGAGTGAATCCCGAGACACCTCAATGTATGACATTTCACTTAGTACCGAAAATAAAAAGTATGCAATACATGCCACAACCAATCAGCAAAACTGGAAACCGGATGAAACGACCTGGGATAGTATTAAATTAATGTCGGAGTTTGAAAAGATTTTTTTTAAAGTCAGACGGAAAGAAGGAGGAAAGTCGGCAAGTGTGAATTTCAGTATTAGCATGGATAGTGTTGGAGCTCCAATCCTGTACAGGCAAATGCCTATTCCATTTATGATTGCAGAAAAAAATCTTGATTCCATGAATTTCATGTTGATCAACCTGGGGAGTTCGCAAAAACCACACACCGCTATGAAAGGTTTTCCCGTGTGCGGCAATTGCCATTCATTTACAGCTGATGGCAATACGATCGGATTGGATTTGGATGCAGGACTTCGTGATAAAGGCGGCTATTTTGTAAGCCCGGTAAAAGATACAATTCTCTTTGACATTGCGAATTATAGGTCGTGGTCAAAGATGGAAAAGCGAAGGACATTCGGACTATTTTCCAAAATCTCCCCCGATGGCAGATATATCGTAACGACAGTAAAAGACAGGGTGGTCATTAAAAATTTTCCATATACATCTGTGGAAAATTTAATCTATTCGCAACTCTTTTTTCCGGTTAATGGGCACCTGGCTATTCTGGACAGACAGACTAATGTTTTGAAGGAGCTTCCAGGAGCAGATCTGGAGGAATATGTTCAATCCAATGCCATATGGACACCAGATGGGGAAAATATTATCTTTTCTCGCGCCGAAGCTTTGCCCAGGGACAGCGATATTTATGAGATTGATGTAAAAAATGAATTCATTGTAAATGAATATGTGGAAAGGAAGCGGACTTTAAAATATGACTTGTGTATCATCCCCTTTAACGACGGAAATGGCGGCATAGCTGAACCCATCAAAGGGGCTTCCAACAATGGAAAAAGCAACTATTTTCCAGCAATATCTCCGGATGGCAAATGGATTGTTTATTGTCAGGCTGAAAATTTCATGTTGCTGATGCCCGACAGTCGGTTGTTTATCGTACCCGTTTCCGGTGGTGAAGGAAGAGAACTCAAATGCAATTTTAATTCTATGAATTCATGGCACTCCTGGTCTCCAAATAGTAAATGGCTGGTTTATGTTTCCAAAATCATGAGTCCTTATACGGATATGTATCTAACCCATATTGATGAGGAAGGGAATGCCTCTATTCCTGTTCTGGTTGATAAGGCGCGATCACCCTACAAAGTGGTGAATTATCCTGAATTTGTTAATAGAGATCCAAAAGAGACTTTTGTCATGAATTATGACTTTGTGGAATTTGAACATATAAACATGGCCATCAAGAGCGGGGATATGGATAAGGCTAAACAACTTTTTCAGAGACTTGAAGATCAGCAACTATATTTTTTTAAAGAAGATTGCGAGAATATGAGCTACATGCTCAATTTGATGGGTATGCCGGATGAAGCAAGAAAATATGATGAACTTGCCAGGCACACTGTTAATGCTACCATTTTTAACAATTAAAAAGTTTGGAATTATCCATGAGTACAAATTGGCATGTTGTGTTAGATCGAAAGTTTATTGACTTCAAATAAATATCAAAAAAAAGCCATCCAAATAAATTGAGATGGCTTTAAATTTTATAATTACGCGTTGTTACTCTACTGCAAATTCACTTTCTTCTATACCGGTATTTACTTCCAAACGTTCCGCAGTAGCACTCATTTTCATAGGACCCATAGGAAAAGCGATGGAATAGGGAAATTTAATGCCGCCAACCTCTTTGTAATCCGACAGGTCTGTATCCTGAACCATTTCACCCTGAGGTCCCTGCATGGTCGCGCTCGTTCTCAATTTGAGCCCTGTTTTTGTATCATAATAGTAAGTGGTCTTTCCTCCGGAAGGTTTGGTGATTACTACCGCATAGGCATTCGTTCCTTCAATGGATTCAATGCCTGCTAATTCAGTTTCTAATCCCATATCTTTTATCGCAATTTCTGAAACAATAGCCGATTCAAATGCCATGTCTTTAAGCTGCTCTTCATCGACTGGTACAGGTTGACCCATTTGCAGGATATTGGCTTTGGTTCCATCGAAAACAGAAGTCATCACAGCCATACCACCCATGGTAACAGATGTTTTGGACATATTTGGAGCTTTGCTAATTATCGATATTTCCAATTCCCTGCCTTGCATCTCCGTCTTCATCACCATGGTGAGGTCCTTAAGCTCACGGGCTTTTTGTTCGCCACCTATGGCAGTCAAAAAATTATCTATCACTTTTTCCGACGTAAGTCCTGCCGGCAAAGAAGTTTTTTCGGGAACATATTCATTGCCATAAATATCATAGTAGGTCACTTCGCCAAATTGGTCCAGTTTATCAACAATTTCTGATCCTTTTCCAACCACCACGATGTGCGCATTTTCAGGCCGGATGTATTTTTTTGCCATAGCCTGAATATCCTCCAGTGTTACAGCATCCACATTTTTTAGATAGTTGGTATAATAGTCAGCAGGTAGATTGTATCTGCTTGTGTTCAGCGCAAAACTTGCTATGGTTTGTGGGCTTTCCAATGATCGAGCAAAGCTGCCAGTCACATAAGCTTTTGCAGATGCGAGTTCATTTTCAGTGACTTTTTCATCAATTATTCTTCGCATTTCATAAAGAAGCTGATAAATAGCGCTATCCGTTACTTCATTTCTTACGCTAGTGGAAGCATTAAATCGACCTACAATCATATCGCTGGATAGACTTGAGCCTGCACCATAAGTAAAGGCATGCTTTTCTCTTAGGTTTTGCATCATTCTTGATGAAAAGCCCGAACCCAATATCGTGTTCATCAAATTAGCTTTGATGTCATCGGCATCACCTTTTTTTAGATTTACAGGATAGGCAACCCTGATTTCCGATTGTACCGAATTAGCGCGATCCACCAAGGCAACATTGGTTTTTTCTGGTTGATCTACTGATGAGAAAGTTGGCAGGGTGATGGATTTCCCTTCCCATTTACCGAAATATTTCTTTACCAGTTTTTTAGCATCTTTTACACTAATATCTCCCACGATAGCCAGGTAGGCAATCTCAGGATTGAAATATTGTTTATAATACCCTTTACAATCATCCATTGAAATATTATTTACCGTCTCTTCAGTCGTCAATTCACCGTAGGGATGATCCTTGCCATAAAGCACTACACTACGTACATTGGTAGCAATAGCACCTGGATCATCTTTCTGACTAGCCAGTCCGGATAATGTCTGCTTTTTTAGTTTTTCCAATTCTTCTTCGGGAAAAGAAGGATTATATAAAACATCGGTCATCAAATCCAGTAGTGCATTTTGATGCTTAGTTAAGGATGAAGCATAAATACCGGATGCGGAAGTATTTAATGAAGCACCTATAAAATCAATTTCTTCATCGATTTGTGACTTCGTTTTTGTAGTTGTTCCTGTTCGTAACAAATCGCCAGCCATAGAAGCATATCCTGCTTTATCGCCTTCTTTGATTGCCTCAAAATTCAATACAAGGTTAAATGCCACTCTGGGCAATTTATGATTTTCTACTACAATGACTTTTAGACCATTTTTAAGTTCAAAAGTTGTTGGCGTACCGATATGAATCGCCGGAGCTGGTCCGGGAGTTGGTACTTTGGTTCGATCTACCTGTGCGAATCCTTTAAGGCAGAAAACCGATAAAAATAGGAGTATATATATCCGTTTCATTTTTTTGTTCTTTTATCAGATTAATTCGTTTCTTGATCTTTTGGAAGGTAATAAAGTACCACGCGATTTTGCTTAGTAAGATATTTATTTGCCACTTCCTTAATGTCTTCTCTAGTGACTTTCATAAATCGCTCGATTTCAGTATTAATCAGGTTAGCATCACCATAATAAACATGATAATTAGCTAAACTTTCTGCAATTCCTTCCACAGTTGAGTTACCGGTAATAAAATCATTTTCTATTTGATTTCGCACCTTTTGAAATTCCCGTTCTGATATTAATTCTGTTTTTACCTTTTCAACTTCTGCATCCATGGATTTTTCCAGATCTTCAGCTTCAATTCCCATATTTGCAATACCAAGTGCAATGAATAATCCTGGATCTTCACCAGCTAATGGAATTGCAGCGACCTGCAAAGCTTTTTCCTGATTGTCCACTATTTCCTTGTAAAAACGAGAACTCTGCCCGTCTGACAATAGTGTTGTAAGCATGTTTATAGCATAATAATCTTCTGTCCCCTGAGCGGGCATGTGATAGGCCTGGATTACAGCCGGAAGTTGTATATTATCATAAACTATATCTCTGACCTCCACTGTTTGCGGTGGCTCTACCTCGGTTGGCCGGGGTACTTCATTTTTACCTTTGGGTATATCAGCAAAATAAAGATTAATCATTTTTTTAGTGTCTTCAATATTGATATCCCCTGCTATGCTGAGCGTTGCATTTTGAGACACATAGTATGTATGATAAAAATCCATAAATTCTTGAAGAGAAGCCCTGTTTAAATGTTCCAGAGATCCAATAGTAGTCCATCGATAAGGATGCACTTTATAGGATCGTTTTAAAACTTCTTCTAAAATAGTTCCATAGGGCTGATTATCGACGCTTTGTCGCTTTTCCTCTTTAACCACTTCGCGTTGAGTTTCAACACCAATTTGATCTATTTTAGCATGCATCAAGCGTTCTGATTCCAAATATATTCCCAGACCTATTTGGTTGGAGGGTAAAATTTCATAATAATACGTTCTGTCCAACCATGTATTTGCATTGTTAACGGCCCCAGCAGCTGTAAGCAATTTATCAAACTGTCCACGTTCAATATTTTCCGAACCTTCAA
>JAHEMV010000391.1 GCA_024643455.1 Cytophagales bacterium | reverse complement strand
GAACCGGCCTGAGGCAAACTAGTCATAAGTTCGGAGCTAACCAGATTATCGATATAAGGCGACACATGCTGTTCAGGTGCTTGATTGACAACATTTAACAATTCTTCTTGTGTTGGTAAAACAGAATCTTCTTTGAGAGGGGCATTGACAACCACTACCCGATTGTCTGGCCTGAAGTATTTTTCGGTTAATGCATTTACTTGGTCAAGTGTAATTTGTGGGATATATTTTTGAGCAAATGCATTTTCAAATTCTATTCCTGGGATCGGTTCTTTATCAAGAAAGTTCCTTATATATTCCTGCGCATAATTTCTGGATTGGGTCTTGTCACGTTCCTTGAATGCTTGTTCAAAAAAACTCAGATAATCTTTTTTAAATCGTTCCAGTTCTGGTTCGGTGAAACCGTATCTTTTTACACGCTCGCATTCTATCAATACGCCTTCCAATCCTTCCACGAGTCCACCTTCTTTTACATTGGCCATGCCTGTAAAGGCATTTTTGTTTCCTAAAAAGCTGCCATAACTTGTACCTGCATTGATAAACGGAGCGTCAGGATTTTGTGCAATTTCCTGTAATCGTTGATTGAGCATGCCTGTATAAAAGATATTTAGTAGGCCCGAATAATAGTCCTGAAGTGTAGTCTCTTTTTCCTTATCGTTTTTAATATACAAACTGATGGTCGAAAAGGATGCTTCCTTATCTGTAGCTATTGCAATTTGTGTTTCTTTTTGATCAGGGATACCGTAATCTTTCCGTTCTTTGGGAGATGTTGGATTTTTAATTTGAGCAAAGTGACTTTTTATTTTAGTTTCTATTTCATTGGCATCAAAGTCTCCGATAGCGATCACGCTCATCAAATCCGGGCGGTACCACTCTTTATAAAATCGCTCTAGAGAAGCGTATTTAAAATTTTCCAGATTTTCTAAAGTACCGATAGGAAGTCGTTCAGCATACCTGGATCCTTTTAACAAAATTGGTAAAGTCTCATCGCGCATCCGTTGATTGGCTCCGCGACCAGTACGCCATTCTTCAATCACGACACCTCGTTCACGGTCTATTTCCTCATGATCGAGGGTAGCATTGTGTGCCCAATCTTCAAGAATCTGAAAGCTCTGATCAAGAATTTTTTTGTCATCCGTAGGTACTGGAAGGATATAAACTGTTTCATCAAAAGAAGTATAGGCATTGAGGTCGGCTCCAAATTTTACACCAATGGATTGTAAATAGCTTACCAGATCATTCTTGGCAAAATTTTTAGTTCCGTTAAATGCCATATGTTCCATGAAGTGTGCTAATCCCAATTGATCTTCATCTTCCAGGATAGAACCTGCCTTTACGACCAGTCTTAATTCAGCTCTACTTTCTGGCTTTTTATTTTCTCTGATATAATAAGTAAGTCCATTTTCTAATTTCCCAATTTTCACCTTAGTGTCAATTGGTATTATACTTGAAAGATTTCCTGGTACTATTGTTTCCTGGGCAAAAAGTAAGCTGGCAAAAAACAACAAAATGGATAAGAAAATAATATTTTTTTGCATGACGTTACCTTATTTATTCAGTTAATAATTAATATGTTAAAAACAATTTTTAAAGACAAATGGGCTAAATATTTTTAGTTTTTTCTAAAATACCCAATTAGAACTTCACCGCGATGTCAATACCGTAAAGATCATTTTTAATTATGAATCCATCATCATTAATAGCGTCTTTTGAAATGATATTGATTAATCCTCTCGTATAATTGATTCCGATTTGAATGGAAGTCTGAGGAGCAAGTTGTATTTGCAAACCTGAGGCGAACAACAAGGATATATCAATTGGTTGCATTTTTTTTATCACATTAAAATTTCCGTCACTTTCCTTCGTATGTATAGCAATATCGATTAAAGGGCCGAATTGAAAATACAGCTTTTTATCCAGGGCGATTTCGTTAGTGTAAAGCTTCAAAGTTGCCGGAACCTGGATATATTGTGTGTTATAGCTTTTATTTTGAGTGGTATTGAAACCTGGTGTAGTAACTTTTAAGTTGACTCTTTTGGAGATATAACCAATCCCTGTTGTGAAAAAATAATTTTCAGAAAAGGAGATTTCTGCAAAAAGGGTGAGAGAAGGATTAAAAGCTTTTGACCCATTGGTGACAGAAATCGAATCATTTGATTGTGTAATTCTTTGTGTTATAATGGATGGACTAAGTTTTAATCCTAGTTTAGTCTGGGCTATAGAAGCATTTAACATCAAAATCACTAAACTTGCAGTAATAATAAATTTCATCATTGAATTTAATTAAATGATTGTATTTCAAGAAAAACGCATTACAGGTATTTTAACATTTATACTCCTTTCCATCTTCTTTATTGCATGTAATAAAAATAAATGTATAGACGCTCCGGATGTTTTATCTGTTGAAGTGTCAGTAAATATCGAGCGGCTTGATAAAAAACTTCACAAAATTCCTACCAAAAATGATTTGGAGGAGGTGATAAAAAAGAATGAAGTGTTTGGAGAATCGTTTTTAAATTTATCAGAATACCCAATGCCTGGTTTTATTGTTGACAGATTTTATAACCTGATGAATGATCCCGGGATTGACTCATTATTTATAGAAGTAGACCGGACATTTGGTGATATGGAGGATATCCGCTTACAATTTGAAGATGCTTTCCGCTATTTAAAATTTTATTACCCCGATGCTAAAATACCAAAAATAAAAACCGTGGTTACAGGAATTGCCCATGACCTTTATATTTCAGATAGCCTTATTATTATTGGTCTCGACTATTACCTTGGTCCCAAAGGAAAATATCAACCGATGAGTGTTCCAGGATACATTTTAGGTCGGTATCAAAAAGAATATCTTGTGCCCCAGATCATGTTGATGTATTCTAATTATTTCAATAAGACCGACTATAATGATAAGACTGCGTTGGCCGATATGGTATATTATGGAAAGGCATTTTATATGGCAAAAAATCTTATGCCTTGTACTTCAGATAGTCTTTTTACAGGATATACCGAATTTCAAACAACCGATATTGAGGAACATGAGCCTGTAATTTGGGCCAGTTTTCTTGAGAATGAAGTGCTGTATGAAAAAAATCCTTTTATTAAAGATAAATTTTTAAGCGAAAGACCAATAACAATCGAAATAGGTGAGAACTGTCCTGGAAGAATTGGTCGATGGATTGGATGGAGAATTGTGCAAAAATATGCATTGCAATATCCCGAAATGACCTTGCCAGAATTGATGCAACAAAGTGACGCTCAAAAATTTTTCAATGAATCGAAGTACAAACCAATACCCTATTGATTTTTGTAGAACAATTATTCTATCAAATCGCAAATTTGGCTGACTAACTTTTCTTTAGAAAAGGCATTTTTTGCAAGCTGCAAAGCATTTTTCTGGTAGGTTTCTAGTAATTCTTTTTTCTGGATGAAAGGCAAAATCAATTTGGGAAATGTTTCTGGTTGTTTGGGATCTGCATAAAAACCACATTTGTTTTCCTCAACAAGATTCTTTAGCCATCCTTTTGTGTTGACAATGCTCAATTTTCCAGCAGCTAAACCGTCAAAAAATTTATTTGGACTGCTGGTTTCCAGGATTGGAATATTTAAAAAGGAAGTAATACAGGCGTCGATTCCGCATAGAGATATTCGAATTTCATCACGGGTCTTAAATGGAAATAAATCTACATTAAGCAATCCTAGTTTATTGATCTGGTCTTTCAAAAATAGTTTCTCCGCACCTTCTCCAATCAATTGAAAGCGAATAGGTAGCTTTTCTTTTTGGCATTCACAAGCTAGGTCAAGTACAAATTCGATGTTGTTAGCCTTACCGAAAGTTCCGATATAAGCAATTATGAATTCTTTTTGCTCATGGATTTTTAATGATTTTTGCTCAAAATAATTAATATCAGCCATATTAGGAATCATGCTTATATCGGCATGCATATACCTGTTATGTATCCCTTTGGCAATTCCAGGGGATAAAGCGATGATTTTCCATGCGTTTTTGTAAATTGTTTTTTCAAGCCAAAGCGTTATAAATTTCAGAAACGGAGAACGGATAAAACCTAATTGGATCGGTGCTTCAGGCCATAAGTCCCGGACTTCAAAAATATATGGAATTTTTCTGATCCATTTAAACCATAGGGCAATTATTCCTACTGTTAATGGAGTGGAGGTAGCATAAACTAATGTTGGTCTTTCAATGGTATTTGAAAATTTCAACGCAGCAAAAACAAATTTTATGAAGGTCAAATACCGTTTCGAAGAAGAAAAATTATTGGAATAGGGAATTGGCAAATAGTGAATGATTATTCCATCTTCAGATCTTTTTATATAGCCATGTGAATTATGAGTAGTAATAATTTCTACGTGCATCCCCCTGGCCACCATTCCTTTAGTTATGTGATACGAGCGAATGGCTCCCCCCTCGAACGGTGTCTTAAAATATTGATGGATATACAGTATTTTTTTCATGAAGCATTGCGTTCAAGCCAATGACTCAAAACGAGTAGCGACCATAAAAGTGGGCCATGATCATCCACTTTTCGTTTTTGCTGATCGATCAGTTGATCCACTTTGTTTTTATCAATATAATTAAAAATTATACTTTCATTTGATTCAAACACTTTCCAAAGATGTACTACTTTTTTATCAAATAACCATTGCGAAAGCGGCAAACCAAATCCTTCTTTTGGTCGATTTATAAACTTATGGCCTCCATATTTAGACAGAATTTTTTTTAATATCCATTTTTGACCGTTATCGATAAGTGTTGATGATGATAATCCTGAAATATAATTAGATAAGTTTTCTTCAAGGTACGGCACGCGCAATTCAATGCCATGCAGCATAGAAGCCTTGTCGCTTAATGCAAGAACGTCACTCACTAAATAGTTTTTTTGATCGTTTTTTAGAGCCCAATCGAACCAATCATTTTTTGATGATGGATGAACAAAGCTGTTCTGTTCATGCCTAAATTGCTCGAAAGTAAGGTAATTGTTAAAAGTTTTTTCAGGAGAGAGATCATGGGATTTGATTAATTTTTTTAATAGCTGAAATTTTTTTCTAAATAGATGTGGAGTGCCAGTCGGTAAAGAATTGATAATAGGTTTGACTAGTGGCACTGAACGGTCAAATAATCTTTTATTATTTAGATAGGTATAAAAAGCGTTATGCCTGTTGTATCCAGCGAAAAGTTCATCGGCACCTGCACCTGAAAGTAAAATTTTCATAGATTTTGAAGCATGTTTGCATACTTCAGATGTTAACAGATAGGC
>JAHEMV010000390.1 GCA_024643455.1 Cytophagales bacterium | reverse complement strand
GTCAGGTTGCTACGTGTCTATGGTTATTTTAAGAAAATGGTTAATGTTTTTAGAATCATTCCTTTAGTTTTGCAAATTATTTTATAAGCATATAGAAATTTGATATGATAGGAGAGAAAAAACAAGATAAAGTATATGATTTGGCGAAGAATCATTTTTTAGGAGATTTTCCATCCTCGCTACCTATAGAAAAGGCGTATCTTCATATCGGAATCTACATGGGTTGGATTATCGATAATGGATTGTATTCAGAATATTTTGAAGATGAAGCATCCACTGAAATTTATCGATTTTCGCGTCGAGAGATTGGTTGTATCATTCTGGCAGAAATATGGAATGGGGCGCTAAGTCATGAGCTTTTTAATGATCAAACCAATCTTTTCACCTTCTACTATTATGCAGGTGGGATTTTCAAAAAAGATTATACTGAAGTTTTAGTGAAAACACAAAAAACCATATATCATGTAGACGATTCATGGGAAAATTATGATAAAATCAGTAAACGTATGACGGAGCGTTTTAACGAATGGAAGAGTTTGACACAAAGTTGATTCCAATCAAACCTTACACCTACGTTCGATAAATAAATTCTTTTTACTAGTCTTTTCAGTTTTTATTTGAACCGATTTCGAAGTTCCGCCAACTTATCTTCCATAGAGTTGGCAGGTTTTACTTCTCGTTTTTCTTCTCGTTTTTCACGTCGCTCACCCTTCGTAGCTTTTGGCTTTTCACCAAAAGGATCACTTTTCAAAGACAAAGAAATTCGTTTTCGTGGAATATCTACACCTACAACTGTCACCTTAACTTTTTGTTGAACCTTAACAAAATCAGCTGGATTTTCTACAAATCGATCTGCAAGATGACTTTTATGCACCAGGCCATCCTGATGGACCCCTATGTCAACGAATGCACCAAAATTGGTAACATTAGTAACAAGACCGTTGAGTGACATGCCAACCTTAAGATCTTCCATAGAATGTACACTTTCATCAAACTCAAGGATCTCGAAGGATTCGCGAGGATCGCGACCCGGCTTCTCGAGTTCGTCCATGATGTCTTTAAGTGTTGGCAATCCAATTGTTGAAGAGATGTATTTTTCCAGTTTTATTGATTTCTTCAAATCTTTTTCAGCAATTATTGCTTCAATACTGGCGTTGATGTCTTTTGACATTGCTTCTACAATTTTGTATGTCTCTGGGTGCACAGCACTATTGTCCAATGGATTTTTTGCGTTTTTAATACGTAAAAATCCTGCTGCCTGTTCGAATACTTTTTCACCCATTCTAGGCACTTTTTTTAGAGATTCCCTGCTTTTAAAAGGGCCGTTTTCATTCCTAAAATCAACAATATTTTTAGCCAATGCCGGACCTAATCCTGAAACATAACTCAATAACTCTTTACTTGCTGTATTTACCTCTACTCCAACAGCATTTACACAGCTTATCACGACATCGTCAAGACCTTGTTTCAAGGCATTTTGATCTACATCGTGCTGATATTGCCCAACACCAATGGATTTTGGATCAATTTTTACCAATTCAGCCAGGGGATCCATAAGCCGTCTACCAATTGACACCGAACCTCGAACGGTAAGATCATGATCAGGAAATTCTTCTCTGGCGGTATCGGATGCGGAATAAATTGATGCACCACTTTCATTGACCATGATTACTAAAATTTCTTTTGGCAAACCAATGGATTTTACAAAGCTCTCTGTTTCTCTAGCTGCAGTACCATTTCCTATAGAAATTGCTTCGATTTGGTATTTCACACACAACTCATGAATAACTGCTGCTGACTGGCTTGTTTTTTTCTGGGGTTCATTTGGATAAATCGTTTCGTAATGCAACAGTTTTCCCTGTTTGTCCAAACAAACAACCTTACATCCTGTTCTGAAGCCTGGATCCAATGCCAAAATATTTTTTGCGCCGAGAGGAGCGGACAGCAATAACTGTTTCAAATTGTCTTTGAATACTCCGATCGCATCAAGATCTGCCATTTTCTTTGTCTCTAGTCGTACTTCAGTTTCGATAGAAGGCTTAAGCAGTCTTTTGTAAGCATCCCTTATTCCAATCTCGACTTGAGCTGACGAGTCATTTGGACCTTTTAGATAGTCATTGTCAATTATTCTAAATACATCCTCTTCATTTGGACTTATGTCCAGACTCAAAAACATTTCTTTTTCACCCCTTCGCATTGCCAACAAGCGATGAGATGCCACTTTATTAATCGGTTCTTCCCACTCAAAATAGTCTTTGTATTTAGCGGCTTCCTCTTCTTTCCCCTTGATCAATTTAGATTTTATTATACCTTGAGATAAGAACAATTTCCTGACTTTTGCACGGATTTCAGCATCTTCATTTATTTGTTCAGCAATAATATCCCGTGCTCCCTGCAATGCGGATTCCTCGTTTTCAACCCCTTTTTCAGCATCGACATATTTCAGCGCTTCGAGTAAAACATCAATGGATTTCTGTTGTAAAATGGTAACTGCGAGTGGCTCCAATCCTTTTTCCCTGGCCATCGATGCCCTTGTTTTGCGCTTTGGTTTGTAGGGTAAATAAATATCTTCCAAAACAGTCATCGTCTCTGCTGCATTGATTTTTTTTGCTAGTTCAGGAGTTAATTTTCCTTGCTCATCTATAGACTTTAAAATTGCCTCACGTCGTTTATCCAATTCTTTGAGTTGCAATACCCGATCACGAATATTGGCGATGACTACTTCATCGAGGCTTCCGGTTGCTTCTTTTCGATATCGTGCAATAAACGGAACTGTTCCACCTTCTTCAATCAATGAAATCACCGCATCTACCTGTTTTTCTTGTATGCCTAATTCTTTGGCGACGATGTTTGAATAGTTTTTAATCATCTATATTTGAATGTATTTTAAGTCACAAATTGATAAAAAAAATCGGGCAAAAATAGCATTTTGATTTAGAGTTAGAGCATAATGAAAAAGAAAAAATCAGTAAAAAGAGAAATAATCGAGTGGGCAGTTTTTTTGGGAATAATGGGATTTTTATTTGGAACAGGCTTACATACACCTGTGTTTGGATTTATTCAGAGCTTAATTCTTAAAACCGGTATAATACAACCCGCTGTGGATGAGGCACCTGTTGGAAAGGCTGATTATACTTTCACCCTAATTGATCAGGATGGAAATCGCCGCTCCTTTTCCGATTTTGAAAACAAGGTTGTGTTCATGAATTTTTGGGCAACCTGGTGTCCGCCCTGTATCGCCGAAATGCCTGATATCAATGATTTGTACCAAAGTATGGAAAAGGATGGGATTGCATTTGTATTGATTTCACTGGATGATGATTTTGAAAAGGCAAAAATTTTTGTAAAAAAGAAGGGATTTGATTTTCCAATTTATCAACTGGCCAGCCCACTCCCCAAAGTATATGAAAGCACGGCAATACCGACTACCTACATTTTATCGCCGGAAGGTGAAGTTGTAGTCAGTAAGTCTGGCATGGCCAAATACAATACAAGGAAATTCAAATCATTCCTTAGGGCTTTGCAAAAAAGTGCTTTTGCTGAATAAAAGCAGCAAATGAGATTGAGTATGAGGATTTGAAAGGCCATTTTATAAAATTAAATTGTCAAGGTTGTCCTGAAGATGAAGCAAAATGGATTTTGGATAGATTTTAATCCTGATGGGTGAAATATATATTGAAAATCAGGCTGAATATTGAGTATTCCAAAGTTTTTCTGAGCTGTAAATTCCATCACTGTTTCGTTGTGATTCAATTCATTTATCTTTTTAAATTCTGGGCATAATATAACCTGTCCTATCCCAAGAGAAACCACATCAATAAAAGGTTTCTCAGCTTGGTTAATAATTGAAACACCTGTTTCATTAAAAAATCTAACCATATTGCAATCATTGGGAGCCGATCCAAATTTCGCCCAAATATTCATCTTCTTATCATTAGTCCCATAAATCTCTTGTTCACCGATGATATAAAATCCATAATTTAGTGGATACTCACCTTGATGATGGGAACGCATTTTTTGAGTATGAATCCATGCGCCACCTTTTAAAACACCTTCGTGATTGTTAATCTGATGTCTTCTTGAAAATTCTGAAATGAAAAGCATACCTTCAGATTTATTCCAATTGGTATTAGGTAGGAATTGAAATTCCTGGCGAAGAGAAGGTGTCCCATCAAAAACACCGATTTGCAAATCTATGGAATTAACTGGTTTATATTCTATTACCCCACCAAGCGCAGTAATTGGATAAATGGGGGCCGGCATATTACCTGAAATGGTCGGTTGGATCCCAAATGAGCTGTTTATTAATGTCAATGCATTGTCGCTAAAACAGAAAAAAGCATTCAAATCGATAAAACCTGTGGTAAAGGCTAATTTGTCTAATTTATGCTGGTACCAAAATTCCAACGTTGTAGACAATTGTTGTGCTTCAATATTGGAAATGACTTGCATATCACCTGTCATTTCGGAAAACGAGCTGCCCTGTGTAGAAATATAAGCAAATTTGAGATGGCCATTTTTCCATATTTTCAATAGTTCGGTATCAAAAAGCAGTGATGCCTGGAATCGACCTAACCATGCTATTCCTTGCTTATTCCCGCCCTTGAGATTAAAAGCCAAATCAGAAATATAGCTGATTTCTTTTTCAATTTTATGTTGCCCATTCGCTAGCGA
Organism: Cytophagales bacterium; assembly: GCA_024643455.1. Taxonomy (GTDB): domain Bacteria; phylum Bacteroidota; class Bacteroidia; order Cytophagales; family Cyclobacteriaceae; genus JAAUQL01. The sequence continues at coordinate 615 of JAHEMV010000390.1, read as the reverse complement.
GGCTACTAGTAAAATAAATGTAGATATGATGTATACTATCCTTAACATTATTTAGACTAATTAAAAATAATGCATAGTTAACAAAGTTTTAGATTGCATGACATGATCAAAGTCAGCTTTTGAATAAAATATTTAGAGAGAGGAAAATACCAAGTTAATATGAATGGAACGATATAATTTTGATTAGGCTAGAACTTTTAATAGGAGATACTTTTTTAGAAATTATATCTTTAAAGCGAGTAAGTTTCCTATTTGTTTAGCCGTTTCAATCAGATTTACCCGTGTTTGACTCATTGCTTCTTCTAATGTGCAGGGGCCGTTTGTAATTGGAAAAATTGCAGAAAATCCATGATTGAGTGAATCCATTTCATCGGCCTTTCCGACTAAAATAATGGATGGAATCCCTTGTTCTGTGGCTTTAGCAGCAACACCAAACGGCCCTTTGCCCTGAAGGGTTTGGGAATCGGCTTTGCCTTCTGCTGTAATGAGAAGGCCTGCATCGTTTATCTGTTCTTCAAAGCCCATTTGTTCCAATAAAAAATCAACACCACTCACCATTGAAGCATTAAAAAAGCGTTTAAGCTAACAGCAATTCCGCCCGCAGCACCTGCCCCT
>JAHEMV010000389.1 GCA_024643455.1 Cytophagales bacterium | reverse complement strand
TTGAATTGCTCTTGTAGCGCCACGATAACTTTGAATGCTAAAAATCAGGATTAGCAGCATGCAAAAAGCGCTGACTGCTATTATATATTTTGGAATTTTATTCAACCTTAATCTATTGAAAAAAGAGTTATTATTCATGCTTTTAAGTTATTGATCCTGATGTTAATAAATGAATACCCGGTCGCCAATACGAAGGGTGCGATAGACAGACTCAAGATCTGAGTCCCCCAATCGTACACAACCATGTGTTACAGGTAAGCCAAGTAATCGCTGATAAAGGGTTCCGTGGATCAGATAACCATCTCCAAGTGCAAGGGAATAGTCTCCAAGAACACCATATTCATATCTGGAAGGGTGGTTTGGTGATGGCACAGGCTTCCCTTCTTCTATAAATGCCCAGTCCGGTTTTTTCCAAACTGGGAATTTTGTTTTATTCCTGATTTTAAGCATGCCTTTTGGAGTCCGGAAAACCCACTGTTGTTTATCATTGTATTCCAGTTTAACATAGCTCCCTGTCGAACAAACCCCTTCGCGAACAAGGTTGCCTCCTGAGTAAAGTTGAAAATTATTTTCGGTGCTGTTTATGACTATGTAGGGTGTCTTTGATATCTGATTTATTTTACGTTCCAATTCTTTAGTTTTCAAAGACAATGCATTTTCCAAAGTATTTAATTGTACTGAATCCAATACAGCTTCTGTTTTGTATTTAGGAATGAATAAAAAAGAAGATTCTAATATTGCCGGAGCTAGAAACTGGATATACAAAAGTATGAATATTAATAGCGTTATGACAAACGAAACCTGCGTTGCCTTTGTACGAAATGCTGTACTATCCATCCATTCAGGTTTTTTATCTAAAACCTTCTTCACTGAATCTTTATAATTATTGCTAATCCATATCATCCTTGATTTTATCCAGTCTGATATTATTTTGATATAGGTATTCATTTTTGAAGGGATAGTTTTATTTCACTTAGGTCTGCTGAAGATCCAATAATGGTTACTGGAGTATTGATTGAAGCAAAATCATAGATGTCATCCATCTGATCATCCATAAGGGCAATACAACCATCGGTCCAATGTACTCCACGTCCTCCACCTCCATGGATTTCAATCAAACCACCAATCCTGCTTGATTTCGGCAGCGTTCCATTTTTTATTTCAGCATCAAACCGGTCACGGTCCAGGTCATTTGGGTAATTCAACAGCAATGCCTTATGATAGATTGTTTCTTTGCCCTTTTTTTTGCGTGTTATCTTATATATTCCTTCAGGAGTTGCTTTATCCCCTTCGTGGCGTTTGTCACCAATCCAATTTATACCCAATTCCACATCAAAAGATTTGATCAATTTTCCACGTTTATATAGATGACATTTAGCGGCAAATTTGTCTATGAGAACAGCTCTATCGGATTTGGAGTTTTGTATGGTTTTTTGTGCCATTTTCTGCCATACTGGAAACTGTTGAAAGTAGTTTTCTAAAGTATTATCCAGTGCTTGCGAGGCCTCTTGCATGGCTTTACTTGCTTTTATTAGTTTTGCCTGACTGGTTTGATAATCCTTATTGTTATAGGATAGTTTAGCTTCTGAAAATAGCATGAGTGCTTTTTCATACCGTTTATTTTCCGGGCCCTGGACGGGTAATACTTTCCATAAAGGTTTATAATTCTTAATGCTGTTTTCTATAGAATCTATCAAAATTGACAGCTGCAACCGGATGTTACTTTTATCCCTGATGCCAGCTGTTCTGGCTTGCATCGCCAAGGTTTCAGCCTGATTAGCTAATATTTTTGTGCGGGAATAGTCTCTGACTAAAATCCACCTGGTATTTTCCTGTTTCCACAAATTGAATGCTGAGTCATATTTGTTTTCAGCCAGTTTTAGTAATTTAATATTCTGTGGATCTGACACTGCAAATTTTGCAGCTGATATCGCATCTGAAGCTCTTTTAAGTTCCTCGGAAGGAGGGGCCGGCGTAAACCGCATGATAAAAAATATAATAGCAACAGATAGAAAAATGACGACTCCAGTAATTATACTGAGTTTTTTTAATTTGTTCCTCTTCAATTAGTTTGAATTAAAAATACCGGGATTTTATGTCCCGGTATTTGAAAATGAAAAGTCATTTTAAACTGGTATTATGATCTTTTACCTCTAGCCTGATTGAATTTAGCAATCACTTCTTTCAATTCAGTATTGATGGAAGTTGCTTTTTGTTGAGCAATGCTTACTTTATCTTGAGTAGCCAGTAACTCACCACTTTCTAACATTTTTGATGCTTCTTCAGCAGAAGTTTGTACAACTGCTAATTCTTCTTTGATTTGAACTAAAGCGGCATTTCCCTCTTTTCCTTTAGGCGCACTTGCGATCAATTGATTATTTTCAGTTAACAAAACTTGAATTTGTGCCAGGGAAGCTTGAATTTCTTCACGGATTTCTACCTTTCTTTCTTCAGTCTTTACGATTACATCATTTGCCATCGTGCCAATTGCAGTCAATTTTGCTGTGCCATTGTCATAACTTGGGAACCATTTTGATTTCTCAACTTCAAGTGCCTGAACAGCACTGTTCAATGAATCCTGCAAAGCAGCAAATTGTTCTGCTATATATGTTTCAGCACCGGCAGTACGGGCTTTTTCAACTTCATCTTTAGCAGTTTGAACCGCTGCCTCAGGAAATTTGGCACAACTTGTCAACATAAGAGTTGCAGCAACGGCCATAAGAACTACATTCAATTGGATTTTCATTTGTTTTACTTTTTTGTTTTACTTTTTTATTTTTCGTTTTGTTTGTTCCTTTTAATCAGTTGATCTGGGAAAAGGGTTTTTGACAATGCTTTTATATATTTATTTAACAAAGCGCTATTAAGACGAAGAAGAAATGAAAAGTCACACTTTCTTAAGATTATATTTTAAAAATATTATAACATATTGAATATAAAGCAAATAACATATGCAGATCGGCTGACAATTTGTATGGAATTAAGTGTGATGTTGAATCATAAATTATATTTTACATTCATAATTAATCTGTAAATTTAATTTGGCTCTATTTTATAACTTTACATGACTTTTTTTTATTGTGCAGAGCAGGATCATCAAAAATATGGTATCAAAAAACAGGCTAAGTGATCTTAGTGACGTAGAGATTATCAATAAAGTTGTCCAAGATGATGATGGGAAAGTATACGCTGAATTGATTCGCAGATACCGCGCAAAAGTAATGGATAAAAGTTATAGTTTGCTAAAAGACAGAGTACTGGCACAGGAATTTGCACATGACATTATGAGTAAAGCGTACGAAAAATTGCGTGAATTCAAAGGGACTTCTTCATTTTCAACATGGCTCTATTCCATAACCTATAATTATTGCATTGATTACCTGAGAAGTAAGAAAAAGCTGCATTATCCTAGCTGGAATAGCGAACATGATATTCCTGAAATTGTAGATATGGAGGAAGAAGATCTGACTGATTTGAATTACACCAGATTAATGTCCATCATCGATGGGATTCACCCAGAGGAAAAGGCGCTTTTGCTCATGAAATATCAAGATGACTTGTCTCTGAAGCAAATTGCTGGTGCGCTTAGAATTTCGGAAAGTGCTTTAAAAATGCGCCTTCAAAGAGCAAAGGCAAGGGTTTTATTGATGTACAAAAAAAATTATATGAATTAATTCAACAAAATTCGTTACCTGAGCCATATGCAAACGTCTCCATAAAAAGAAAACCTTGAAAGAGTTACTAAAAAATTTATTTAAAAGAGAAGATAAAAAACCACCAGAGGTTGTTAGGACTACTTTTCACAGAACGTTTCCGGAAGCGATTAATGAAGATTGGAGTGTAGACGGAAAATTTTGGGAAGCTGTTTTTTATTATAATCAGAAGGAAAAAATAGCAAAGTTTAGAAATGACGGTCAACTTTTTGAAGTACGAACAAATATTGCTTTAGTCGAATTACCTGAATTGGTACGTAATTCTCTTTCATCGAGAGGTGAGATTATGAATGCGATCAGGATTGAAAAAAGTGAATTGACCAATTGGGAAATTATTTACAGAAACGACAAGCTTATCCGTTTTCTATGCAATCTTGATGAAAACGGATTGGAAATCAGCAGCAGACAATTGTAGCCCCTTCACATTGGGAGCCTAGATAAATCAATTTCATCGGTGGTACATTTTCTGAGTCATTGTAGAAAATGGAGTATTAAATTATATGTCTTTTAATCATTGGTGAAAGGCACTTCTCTTTTATATTGTCCAAAAGAATACGTTTAAAATCCTTATTTTTAGTTTTTAATCTGAAAACTGTCAAATCATGAAATACAGGACGCTTGGAAAAACCGGTTTTAATATCTCTGAAATCTCTCTTGGTACCTGGCAAGTAGGAGGGAAATGGGGTTCAGGATTTAATCATAAACATGCAGATCAAATTTTGCACGCTGCACTGGATGAAGGCATTAATTTTATTGATACTGCCGATGTATACGAATCCGGGGAAAGTGAAAAAGCCGTGGGTAGAATTGTAAAAAAAACCAGCGATCGGATTTATGTTGCCACAAAATGTGGAAGACAAATCAATCCACATATCAATGAAAACTATACACCAAAAGCGCTGCGTGGTTATGTAGAAGAGTCACTGAAAAGATTGGATTTGGATTGTCTGGATCTCATTCAGTTGCACTGTCCGCCGACAGAAGTATACTACCGCCCTGAAATTTTTGGCGAATTTGAAAAGCTGAAGGAAGAAGGAAAAATTCTCAATGTGGGAGTCAGTGTCGAAAAAATTGAAGAGGCCTTCAAAGCTATCGAATTTGAAAATGTGACTACGGTTCAAATTATATATAATATATTTCGTCAGCGTCCTCATGAATATTTTTTTAAAAGGGCAGCTGAGAAAAATGTTGGGATTATCGTCCGCGTTCCTCTGGCTAGCGGACTATTAACGGGCAAATTCTCTTTGGACACTAAATTTGAAGATGGGGATCACCGCAAATTTAATCGGAATGGAGAATCTTTTGATAAGGGAGAAACTTTTTCCGGAATTCCATATGAATTAGGGATTGAAACAGTCGCAAAACTGAAAAAATTAGTGCCTGATAATTTCCACCTGCTGGATGTTGCATTGAAGTGGATTCTTATGAAATCTGAAGTGAGCTGTATTATCCCTGGAGCTTCGCGATACGAACAAGTAAAGCCAAATGTAAAAGCATCTAAACTACCAGATCTTAGTGAAAGGTTAACCTTCGAAATTGATCAATTGTACAATGCTTTTATAAAAGAGCATGTGCACCAGCTCTGGTAACGGATAA
>JAHEMV010000388.1 GCA_024643455.1 Cytophagales bacterium | reverse complement strand
TCAGCTTCGGCGTAATTTCTACTATTTATACCGCTTATAAGTGTTTTTAAATAGTTATTGAAAAGGGTCATTCCAATTTCTGATTTTTCACCAGTAGAATGATCATGCATATTTAATGGAGATTCCCAGTGACCGTTTACGTCATTTTCTACAGGTAAAATTTTAAGTAATGACCCATTATAAGCCATATAGCTTACATTTACCCGTTCATCTACATAGATCAGCTCTTTGTCAAACATATTCCTTTCTGCAGGTTTTTTTGCATAAGCGGCATCAATCTGAGATTTTAACTTGTATTGTCCGCTTTCATTAAAAAAGTTCAAATAGGTTGCAAATTCTCCATTTATACCAAGAAGCTTTTGAATATCTTCATCACTTACTTTGATCATAGGCTGGTTTTGCCAGTAAGAAGGATTAACGATCATTCCAAGAAAAACCTGGTCTGCCGATTGACCATCATATTTATTCTTTTTATAAATTTTAACCAAGACTTCATTTGCGTTGGTGTTTATAGGTATGACTCTCCCGTCTTTATTTTGTAATAATAATTTCCCAAAAGAAGCCGCATGGTCTTTGTCGATTCCGCTAGAATCTTTAGCAAATGCCTGAAAAGATCCACTAAAGGAAATTAAAATTATGATTACGCTTGCGATTAACTTTTTTCGTTGGGCATGAGTTTCTTTAATCTGTTGAGATACTTTGGCAAAACGAGTCTTCTTCGTGAAAAAAGAAATGATCAAAGTAGTGAATAATAGAAAGTATCCAAAGTAAGTTACCATAGTGCCCCAATAATCATGGTTTACCGAAAGTACAGTTCCTTTTTCATCTGTGTCGTAAGAGGATTGATAAAACCGGTAACCTTTGTATTCCAATATGTTATTCATAAAAATCCGATATGGTTTTTCAACATTATTTTCCTTATCGATAAGCGTAATCTCACTTGCAAATGATGAAGGGCTCATGGATCCGGGGTATCGTTCAAGTTGAAATTCATTGAGTTTTAAAGAGAAAGGGAGTTCCCATTTCTGATTTCCAAATTTTAAGGATACTACCACGTCATCCAGGTTTATTTGTGCCCATTCGCCTAAATTCAAATCGAGGTTGGTCACTTTTTCGTCCTTTTTAATGCTAACTTTTGCTACCTTATTAGGCAGGTATCGGTCCATGGTGATTTCATAAGTCGCGTTTTTAAAATCAATGGTTTTACTAAAAAGGTCTTTACGGACAGGAGACAGGAAAATTTGTTTACTTAAATTAACTTTTTCAGTACCGCTTTCAAGTTGCAAATTCATATATGTTTCAGACGAAACATATTGGTTAGTTGTCTGATCTTGTCGGATATGCATTTGACCTTCAAAACCAACATAACGTGTGATCGCAGCACCAATGATAATTACTACTAGGGCTACATGGATGACTAGGATATTCAATTTGCTTTTTCTATACAGTTGTCGCGTAAAAATCATTCCTGTAAAGTTGAAAACCATCAATAACAATAACACTTCAAACCATCGTGCATTGTAAATCAGCATTTTTGCTGTCGTAGCGTCAAAATCATTTTCAACAAATGTGGCATATCCAATCGATATGGCAAATATGGCAAGTAAAATTCCCATGAATGTTCCGGAGAATAAAAACTTAATATATTTCATAGTATTTCAATCTAAGTGTTATGTAAATGAATATATCTTTTGCTTCCTAGATAAAATGGATTTCCAAAAGATGGATTATTTTTTTTGTGGCTGATGCGACAAATTAAACCAAATTAATTATGCAAAACTATGACAAAAGTTAGATTATTAAAGATTCAATAGAGTTTTCCGGATATCTAATTTTTTTTAAAGTGCTTTACCGCTTTACAATAATATCGCTATGAATTGAACGGTTTATATAAGCATTTTATCATACTGATTCAAATTACTTTCATTGTATTCTCAACGTGAGGAGTCTAATTTTTAATAAAGTAGAATAATGCCAAAATTCAATATGATTATTTTGTTATAAGGGATTAATAATGCTCTTATAAACTTGTTTTAGGCTTTTTTTTTAATTACATTAAAAGAGTAATTTCTTTATTTTTTCAGCCACTCTGCCAGCTTAAAAAGAGATTTTTTATGTTTTTTCTAGACACCTTAAATATTTCTGAACCATGAAAAAAAAACCGAATCAGGAAAAATCTGACCGTAGGAAATTTTTAAAATTTACTTTTTCCTTAGGTGCAGGTGCTATTGCAGGTTCTGAGATGCTTGCTGCATGCACGCCCAAAGAACAAGAAATGAAAGGGGATACCGTGAAGGTGCTTCTTCCGGATGGGAAATTAGCTGAAATTGATAAAAATTCAATGCATCCTGTGCATGTCCATAAGGCTATTTCAAATGAAGAAGCGCGCAAGGGCGATCCGAATAAGCAATATGTTATGGTGATTGATCTCGCAAAATGTAGAAATGCGAGGAAGTGTGTTGAGAGTTGTCAGCATATGCACCACTTACCTTCGACCGATGAATGGATAAAAGTCTTTTTAATGAAGGATAGTGAAGATGCTTCTTCATATTGGTTTCCTAAGCCATGTTTTCATTGCAACAGCCCTTCGTGTGTCAATGTTTGTCCAGTAGGGGCAACGTTTAAAAGACAGGATGGATTGGTATTAATCGACAATGAAAGATGTATTGGATGCAAATTTTGTATGACAGCATGTCCCTACTCTTCACGTGTTTTTAATTGGAGTGAACCTATTGATGAATCTATGGCTTCAGAGCATGGTAATCCTGAAACGAGTGTACCACAAAAAGTGGGAACTGTAGGTAAATGTGATTTTTGCCCGGATATGGCAAGGGAGAATAAGTTGCCTGCTTGCATCACTGCTTGTCCTAATGGAGTACTGTATTATGGAGACAAAAACGAAGATGTAGTCACCAATGGAGTGGAGACCGTGCGATTCAGTCAATTGATTTACGAACGAGCTGGATATCGATATATGGAAGAATTAGGAACTCGGCCAAGTGTATATTATTTACCACCTGTAAATCGCCTTTTCCACCCTGAACAGGGATTTAAAGATCTTCCAGAGGAGATTCAAGAAAGATATAAGGTAGCAAGAACCAAAATTAAAAAAGAAACACGATGAAACTCGATATCAATACAGTAGCAGTTCTTAAACAATTTGCACCTCAATTGGAGCGATCAAGCCGAATAGAAAAAGTATTACTTGTTCTTATGGTGATTGTATTTTTGGCAGGTTGGCCTGCAATAATCTATCAGTATCTAGAAGGACATTGGGTAACCGGGATGCGTGACAATGTTGTCTGGGGAGTTTATATCGTTAATTTCATATTTTATATTGGGATAAGTTATGCCGGAGCTTTGATTTCCGGGATTCTTTATTTGCTTGATGTCGAATGGAGAAAACCGATATTGCGTATGGCAGAAATGATTACCGTAATTTCTACGATATTGGGCCCGGCCTATATTCTTTTATGTATGGGCAGATTGGATCGTTTAGATCATCTTGTTTTATACGGAAGAATTCAATCACCCATTATTTGGGATGTAATTGCCATTACAACCTATCTGATTGGTAGTGTTTTATTCCTTTATCTTGCCTCCATTCATGATTTTGCTATTTTACGTGATCAGACATTTTTGAAAGTTGGCAAATGGCGGAAATATTTTTATAAACTTCTTGCGATCAACTACGAGGATACTGAAGATCAGAAAAAATTAATTCATCGAGGGTTGACCATTATGTCCATTATTATTATTCCTTTGGCCGTATTGGTGCACTCAGTATTATCCTGGATTTTTGGAATGACACTTCGTCCCGGATGGCATAGTACCATTTTTGCACCTTATTTTGTTATAGCAGCAGTTTTTTCAGGTACAGGTGTTTTGATCGTGGCAATGTGGGTCTATCGTAAGTTATATCACCTTGAAAAATATATCACAAAAGTACATTTCAATTATTTGGGAATAATATTATTGATTTTGGGAGCTTTATATGGATATTTCACCTTTGCAGAATATCTCACCAATTGGTATGGATCAGAAAAATGGGAACTAGAGCTAATATATAAGATTTTTAATCCACATGAATTTGGGATACTATTTATTTTTGCTGCCTTTGTTGGTGTTTTATTACCAATTGTAATTGTTGCAGTTCCCAAATTCAGGACCATCAATAGCATAACCTTTGCTTCGGCCATTGTAGTGGTTGCTATGTGGGTTAAACGTTATATCATTATTATTCCTACCCTTGAAACGCCGTTGTTGCCTATGCAAGATAGTCGAATGGAATATGTTCATTATTCTATTACCTGGGTAGAGTGGGTTTTGACTTTAGCAGGATTTGCTACTTTTTGTTTATTCTTTTACCTCTATTCCAAGTTTGTGCCCATTATACCGGTTTCCGAGACAACTTTAATAGATGATAAAGAAGGAGATTCATAATGGATTATTAATATTTTTTTAGTAAAAATCTAAACGTAAATAAAATGATTTTCAATACCTATAAATATATCAGATGTCTGCCATTAAGTATTGCGGTGGTCATGACCATTTTTATATCTTCCAGGGGCTTTGCACAAGAGGAGAGTGAAAAAAATCCATCCTATGTCATTATCAATTATGTTCAATCGGATATGCAGAAAAAGTTGGTAGTTTCCCTTACCGCCCGTGTTAAAGGCGAAAGAGGGAGAAAAAAAATAGAGGGAGCTGAAATTGAATTTTATACAGTTTCAAACTCGTCAGATGTGCTTTTAGGAAAGGCTCTAACGAATGAGGACGGTATTGCAATATTTGAATTGAAAGAAGATCAACAAGTTGAGTCAAATGAAGATGGTGAAATGGAGTTTTTTGCTAACTATAATGGCAGTAGTGAATTTGAAGAGGCGACAAAAAGTATGACAGTGAAGCCAATTGATTTGGTTATTTCATATACTGAAATCGATTCGGTAAAAAATATTGTTGTATCTGCATTTCAAAAGAATTCAGGAGGGGAAGAGATTCCTGTGGAGGAGGATGTTATTTTTTATGTTCCTCGCCAATTCAGCATGTTGAAAATTGGGGAAACAGAACTTCAGGAAGGAAAGGGAATGATTGAGTTTCCGATTTCTCTACCAGGTGATTCCATAGGTAATCTTAAAATTCTTGCACGGATCGAAGAAAGTAAGGAGTATGGGACAGTTGAAACTATCACTGTGAAAGATTGGGGGCAACCAAGGCCTCCTGTCATTATTGAAAAAAGAAGGGGGCTAGGTGATACAGATGCACCTCTTTGGATGGTTTACACGCTTATTGTCTTATTATCGGCAGTTT
>JAHEMV010000387.1 GCA_024643455.1 Cytophagales bacterium | reverse complement strand
TCTGCCATCCTGCAATTTGATGCTACCGGAGAAAACCATTTTCTAAATTTTGGGAGAGAACATACTATTCGTAACATGGCAACGCATATCAGTCATATTGGTGTGCATGACCATGGATTCAACAATATTTCAACTTATGGGAATTTGTTGCGATTGATGAAAGAAGGAGCGATTCCTTCTAATGATTGGGAAAAGAATTTTTATGAGTTGGCATTGAAAGTATCCGGGGCAGTGCAAGCCAGTAGGTGGACCATAACAAAAAACGGAGGGTATATCTATTCCTTTAATGGGCCGCACTCTCTTTTTGTAGATACAATTCGGTCATGTAGAATATTGATGGTGAGCCATGGTCTAGGCCATGTTTTACAAAGTGATAACGATGTGAAAATTAGTCTACTGGGAAGAGCAATTAGCCATATGAAAGCCACAGCTGATTATTGTGTGTATTATGGGGATGGCCGTGACCGTTATGATTGCTGGGGCAGAACTGCACATGAAGCAATCTTCAACACCAATGATGGGAATTTCCGATGTCCAAATGCTCAACAAGGCTACACTGGCAGATCTACGTGGACGCGTGGATTGGCCTGGGCGATGTGCGGTTTTGCCGAGGAGTTGGAGTTTTTGGAGACATTACCGGATGGAGATCTAACTCTTTTTGGTGGGAGAAAGGAAATTGAAGCTTTTATGCTGAAAGCTGCCAGGGCTACCTGTGATTTTTATATCGATCAAACTCCAATCGATGGTATTCCTTACTGGGATACTGGCGCCCCATTACTTCATAAAATGGGAGACTACCTGGACAGACCAGCCGATCCATATAATGATTATGAACCGGTAGATAGTTCTGCCGCAGCAATCGGAGCGCAGGGGTTACTGAGACTAGGGAAATACCTTTCGAACAAAGATATAGACGCTTCAAAAAAATACATTCAGGCTGGATTAACAGTTTTAAATACCTTGTTTGATGAACCGTATATCAGTAAAAATTCATCACATCAGGGATTGATTTTACATTCGATTTATCATGAACCCAATGGATGGGATAATGTGCCGGTTGGTTCAAAGATAGCCAACGGGGAATCCAGTATGTGGGGTGACTATCATGCCAGGGAAGTAGCACTTTATCTCCATCGAATCATTGATAAGGGGAATTATTATACTTTTTATAATTGTATAAAATAATGGCAACACAACTTACTGATCTTTCAAAATTATGTGTGCACACCATCACCACAAAACCGTGGAATATCGAGCAATGTGCAGAAGAATTTGGTAAAGCAGGAATCGGAGGAATCTCGGTTTGGAGAAATACCCTGGAAGGACTGGACATAGGTAGAACTGGGGAAATGTTACGCGCAAATGGATTGGAAATAGTCAGCCTGGTTCGTGGAGGTTTTTTCCCATCAATCGATTCCATTAAAAGAAAAGAAGCCATTGAGGATAATCGTCTCGCAATCGATGAAGCTGAAGCCCTGGGATCTCCTATGGTCGTTTTGGTTTGTGGAGCTGAGCCTCGGATTTCATTGGAAAAATCGCGAGCGCAGATCCGGGATGGAATTGAAGCTATTTTGCCCTATGCAGAGAATGCTGGAGTGAAACTGGCAATTGAGCCATTGCATCCAATGTATGCTGACACGCGCTCCGGTATCAATACTTTAGGACAGGCCAATGATATGGCCGAATATTTCAATTCCGAATATGTAGGTGTGGCAGTGGATGTTTACCATATATGGTGGGATCCGAATTTGGAAATGGAGATCCATCGCTGCGGCAACCATAGTAATTTATTCGCATTCCATATTTGTGATTGGGTAAGTCCTACACTGGATATGCTCAACGATCGAGGCTTGATGGGGGAAGGATGCATAGATATAAAGCAAATTAGAACTTGGGTTGAAGAAGCAGGTTTTGACGGATTTAATGAAGTAGAAATATTTTCGAATAAACATTGGGCAGAAAACCAGCATGAGTTTTTGGAGAAAATCAAGTATGCATATTTAAATCAGTCATAAGTGATATTGAATCAATACTAAGAACTGAAAAAACATATAACTTGTAAAGTATTGATTCAAACATATTAGGATATTGGAGATAAAAGTTATTAAAAGCAGCAATAAGTCATTGACCTCTTTAAGCTACAACATATGAAGGAACACAAAGTTGGAATTATCATGAATGGGGTGACGGGCAGGATGGGCACCAATCAGCATTTGATGCGATCAATAGTTGAAATCATCAAACAAGGTGGAGTACAGATCAGCACAGATGAGGTGATCATGCCTGATCCTGTTCTTGTTGGTCGTAGTATGGCCAAACTGGAAAAACTAAGGAAACTCTCTGGCATCCAAAAAATAACTACCAATCTGGACGAAGTGATGAATGATCCGGATTATCAAATTTATTTTGATGCACAAACCACTGGAAGGAGAGCTGCCGCTGTAAAGCAAGCTGTAAAAGCAGGAAAACATGTATACTGTGAAAAACCCACTGCAACAGAAACTAAAGTTGCCCTGGAACTTTATACTATTTGTCAAGCTGCTGGTGTAAAAAATGGTGTGGTTCAGGACAAGCTTTGGCTACCCGGGATGCTGAAATTAAAACGCTTGATTCAAAATGGTTTTTTTGGAGAAATACTATCGGTTAGGGGAGAATTTGGCTATTGGGTCTTTGAAGGCGACACCATTCCTGCCCAACGGCCATCATGGAATTATCGGAAAGAAGATGACGGAGGCATCATCGTGGACATGCTTTGCCATTGGAGGTACGTGTTGGATAATATCTTTGGAAAAGTTAAAGCAGTTTCCTGTCTGGGAGCCACGCACATCAAAGAACGCGTTGATGAAAATGGAAATAAATATAAATGCACTGCAGACGATGCTGCTTATGCTACCTTCGAATTGGAGGGTGGTGTCATAGCACATTTCAATTCTTCGTGGGTCACACGGGTAAAACGGGATGATTTGCTGACGCTTCAAGTTGATGGCACAAAAGGTTCAGCTGTAGCGGGTTTACGCGAATGCTACATACAGCATTATGGGAATACCCCTAAACCGGTATGGAACCCGGACATTGTACAGTCAATAGATTTCCAAGGAGGGTGGGCAAAGGTCCCAGAACAAGAAGTACACGAAAATGCATTTAAAGTCCAATGGGAATTGTTTTTGAAACATGTAGTTAAAGACGATCCTTTTCCCTGGACCTTGAAAGAAGGGGCTAAAGGTGTACAACTGGCTGAAAAAGGATTGGAAAGCTGGGCAAAAAGGGCCTGGGTAGAGATTGGGGAATTGTAAAAAAAATTACGAGTAGAGAGTTTCAATGTATTCGTTTGTGACTTGCAGATAATGGGTAAAAGCATAAAAATGAACAAAGTAGCATTAATAACCGGAGGGACCAGGGGCATTGGATTTGGCGTGGCAGAGTGCCTGGCGAAAGAAGGCTTTGACCTGGCTATAAATGGTGTGCGTGATGAATCCAAAGTTAGTGATGCCTTAATAAAATTAAGATCATTTGGTGTTAAAGTAATTTATTGTCAGGGAGATATCAGCAATGCATTATCCAGGAAATCAATCATCGAAAAGGTCAAGAGTGAATTTGGGAAACTCAATGTGCTGGTGAATAATGCAGGTGTAGCGCCTAAAGAACGAAACGATATTCTCGTGGCAACAGAAGAAAGTTTTGATTTTGTAGTGGATACCAACCTGAAAGGAACGTATTTTCTCACACAGTTGGCTGCAAACTGGATGATCGAACAGAAAAAATTAGTTGCCGGATTTCAGGGTTGTATCATTACTGTTTCATCCATCTCGGCAACCGTTGCGTCAGTGAATCGTGGGGAGTACTGCATTGCCAAAGCAGGACTTGGAATGGTAACTCAACTGTTCGCAGCAAGATTGGGGGAATATCAAATTCCTGTATTTGAAATTCGTCCGGGAGTCATCGCGACGGATATGACTGCTGGAGTTAAGGAAAAATATGATAAATTGTTTAATGAAGGGCTCACTGTTCAGGAGCGCTGGGGTTTGCCTGAAGATATAGGAAAAGCTGCCGCAGGATTGGCTCGCGGAGATTTTCCATATTCTACCGGACAGGTGATTATGGTTGATGGCGGATTGACTTTGCAGAGGTTATAGGATTTACAGTGTTCTGAGAAAACGTAACGTTGAATGAAAAAAAGTGAAGAATTTGTTAGTCATTTGATAAAATCCTGTGGGTAACATTTGACTTTCCCTGAAAGCTTCAAGCTTCAAACTTTGATGAAAATAGAATTGATTTTTTAACGATACTCAAAATATGAAAGACAAGAAACAAAAATACTGGAGGATATTGCGCATATTGGCCATAGGCCTTTGCCTGCTTACGTTTACCCCACTGGTAATTCCAAAAGGAGTTTATATGCCCGAACTATTTGGCGTCCCATATTCTTTGTGGACCAGTTTTCTTATTACCGTAGCACTTGTTTTTCTAACCTACCTGGGCACAAAAGTGCATCGCACTGAAGAGGAAGAGGAGGTGAAGCCATGAAATTATGGATATTAATTTTTGGAGTTATTTATGCCGCATTGCTGATTTTCGCCTCGCTTAAATCCTATAAGAAAGGCCGATCGGTTGAAGATTTCATGATGGCAGGATCGAGTATTGGCATATTGCTTGGCGTTTTAACATATGCAGCTGCTTTGTTTAGCACATTTACATTTCTTGGGATGCCTGATTTCTTCAGAAGGCATGGAATTGGAGCATGGATTTTTCTTGCAGTTTCAGACGGAGCTATGGTATTTTTCATTCTTTGGTTTGGGTATCATATCCGGATGAAAGTAAAGAAAATGGGTTTTAGAGGCGTTGCAGGAATGATTTCCAATTGTTATGGAAATAAGTGGGCAGGGTATATCATTTTTTTAACAGCCTTTATATTTTTAATTCCTTATGTAGGTATACAAATTCAGGGGATTTCCATTTTTATGGGAGCGGCATTTCCAGGTTTTATACCCTCCTGGGGCTGGTCAGTAGGTATAGTGATTGTGATGTTGGTGTATAGCGAAATTGGCGGGCTAAAGGCTATCGTTTATAGTGATGCCATTCAGGGAGTTTTACTGCTTACCGTACTTTGGATTATCGGGTATAATTGTCTTAGTGAATTTGGTGGTATAGAAGCTATGTTTGATATGGTTGAAGTGGACAACGAAGCTTTATTATCTACCCCTGGTCCTGAAGGGCTCTTCACATCACAGTTTTTTATAGCTTCGATGATTGCGATTGTTATGATTCCAGTAACGCAACCACAACTGACTACCCGTTTGGTGGTAATGAAAAGCATGAAAT
>JAHEMV010000386.1 GCA_024643455.1 Cytophagales bacterium | reverse complement strand
TTGGAATCTAATTCGCCTATGATCTAAAAATAGAAGATTCTATAATTATTGCCCTGAATGAAAAAGTATTGGCTGAACGAGGTTTAGGTCTAAAAAATAAAAAAATCAAACTCAATTTGGCATCACCGGCAACTTCACATAAAAAGTTGTGCCTTTTCCGATATGGCTTTCCACCGTGATTTCACCATTGTTTTTCTCGATGAATTCCTTGCACAGGGGCAATCCAAGTCCTGTGCCTTTTTCACCTTCTGTTCCAACCTGGCCCTTGTTTGATTTAATGTCGAAGAGATCCTGAAGCAGGTTTTCAGCAATCCCAATGCCTGAGTCTGAAATGGAAATTTCACAATGGTCATGCTCAATGCTTGAATGAAAGATTACCTTTCCCCCTGCCTCAGTGAATTTCAACGCATTGCTCAATAAATTGCGAATGACAAGATTCATGTGATTGGGATCTGCAAATAGTTTAGTGTCATCCTTGATTTCATTGATAATCATGATGTTTTTCTTTTTCCAGGTTTCATTATACAGCGCAATATTTTCAGATACAATCGGATTTAAAGCAATTACTTCCGGCTTGGTCGACATGCCCTGCATCTGAAAACGAGCCCAGTTAAGCAGATTGTTGAGCATAAAATGTGCATGCTCTACGTTGCGCTTCGCCTCCTTTGAAAACTTCAAAAATTCTTCCTTGCTGATATCTTCCTGATACATGAGGTTTAGCATTCCTTTCATGGAATTGATTGGTGATCTGAGGTCATGGCTGATGATCGCAAATAGCCTGTCTTTTGTCTTATTAACTTCAATGAGCTTTGTTGTTTGGTCATCCAACTGCTCGGTAGTAAGCAGCAATTTCTCGTTGCTTTGAGTCAACTCACGATTTGTTGTCTCTAATTCGGTTGTGCGCTTTTTAACCTCGCGCTCCAGGTTTTCGTTTTGATCTTTGATCAAGCGCAGGTTTTCTGATTTAATTTCATCTTTTTCTATTCTTAATTCGTTCAGCCTGTTTGCCAGAGCAAGGGAAAACAGGGAAACTTCCATGGCAACTCCAAAATAGAGCACGTTTCTGGTAAATGGATTAAATGGTAAAAAACCATTAATTACAGCGAAGAAAACGAAAGCCCCTATGACCAGGAAGGTCCAGCCTAATGCGTAGAAATATGCCTGTTTGATGCCTTTGAAAACAAGATAATAACCAGCAACCAAGCAGGTCAAATAGAATACTAAAATTGAAACCTGAATTGGATTGACCAATTCAACAAACTGAAATCCAATGATATTCAACAAGGGAAAGACTAGAGAAATAATAATGATTTCCCCCTGGATGATTCTGCGAAATATTGGTCCTCTATTTTTTAAATTGAGATACTTTATACAGAACATGCCTGCAAAGAAATAAGCAGGAGCGTGCCAAACCAGGAAGTAGTTATTCCAGAGTTCCTTATTAAGAAATAAGAAATTTATTTTTTCTATATAAGGATATCCATTGGCGTAAGGCATGGAAAATGCCATCATAATCAGGTAACCGAGGTAATACAGGTAGATGTGATCCCTGGTAGAAAAATAAATAAATAAATTATAAAGCAGCATGATAAGCATAATGCCAATAAAACCAGCTGTCAAAAAATCATTTATTGTTTTGTTTTTAGTTAAAGAGCGAATGGTGCCTACTTGTAAAGGAAGCTCGAAAGTCAGGCCTGATACGACCCTGAAGTAATAGGTTTTGCTTTGATCTTCTTTGGCTTTATTCAGCGGGAGCCAGAAGAAATTTACATCGTAAAGTTTATTTTCATTGGGTCTCATAGTTCCGGTCTCCATCGGATTATGATAAAGACCAGCACTATCGGGAACATAAAAATCTATATACCATGCATAGTTACTTCCAATCTCCAGCCAGGCATCCTCTGTACTATTGTTTTGCACTTTTATCTTGAACCAAAAAGCACTTTTTGTTCCTGGTCTGCTGAAAACATCCTTGTCATGATCAATGAAAAGCATTTGATTTTCCGGAGACAGGATGTCTTCAAGAGTCATGCTTCCATCACCATCTTCTATGTAACTTATCTTTTCACCGATTGGTAAAAGCTGGTTAGGATTACTAATCCGGATCACGTTTTCTGCGATTAGGGAACCGCTTTCCATGCTCAGGAAAAAGGTAGAAATAATAAAAATTAACCTGCTAATTGATTTTGTCAGCATTAAAATAGAGCCAGAGTTAAAGGTTCGTTTCAGACTTTTTCACTTACCTGTAAAAAAATAATCTTAAAGTTAACTAATACACTGAGGTAGCTTTTATTAACTAAAAGTTATTCGATGAACAGTGGATCTGAAGCTATTAAGCTGGAGGTTTACTTGCTGATTTTATTCAAATCGCACCCAATCCAGATCAAATAAATCTTCACCTGATCCATTAAAAGTGAGCCATAGTACCTGGACATCTTCAGTATTTTCGATGTCGCAGCTTAATTCTATCCATTCATCTGACTGATTACCGGGAACCTGAAGCGTTCCCAACTTTTTCCCCCATGGTTGATCAATATAGACATTGATGGAGCCTCCCTGTTTGCCCGGTTTGATTCGGGCGATGAATTTTGTAGAGCCATTTTTAAAGTCAAGGTACTTATAGCCTGCTTTATCTCGGTTATGGATTTTTGCCAGTTTTTCTTCGCTGCCGGAGAAGGCCTCAATACGCACATTGCCATGAAGCAGGCACGCCCGCTCAGCATCGATTTTTTCATATGGATTTAAAGGCGGGCCAGCTCCCTGTGAAGTCATTTCCACTTCATCGATGGTGCCGTCCTCGTTGAAGTAGATTGGTTCAACACAGGCCTTACGCATCATATTGCTGTTGTGTGTTGCCCGATGATAAAATACGTACCATTGTCCGTCAAACTCGACAATCGATCCATGGTTATTCCAGTTGGCCGGATCACAATGGTCGTTATCGACGATCACACCGCCATAAGTAAACGGTCCCATCGGAGACTCGCTCATCGCATAGCCTATTGATGTAGGCATGTTGGCCCTGCCGGAGTGGGCATAGATGAAATAATACATATCATTTCGCTTGACCATATACCCTCCTTCATGGAAATAATGGTCTTTTTCCGTCAATAAATCGGTGATCAGTGTTGTACTGTCAATTTCCGTCATATTGGGTTTCAGCTTAGCGATCTTAGCCTCAAACTGTCCCCAGATGTAGTATGCCTGGCCGTCGTCATCCATAAATACACAGGGGTCAATCTCTTCAATTCCTAGTACATTCATCTTTTTCCCATTTGTAAAAGGACCTAGAGGACTTTTCGATGTGGCGACACCTTCTGCTCCATTCTGATCGGGTTGGCAATAATACATGAAGTATGTGCCATCTTTGAACATCACATCAGGAGCAAAAAGTAGTGCGTCATTATACGACACCTGGTCATGTTCCCCTTTGGAAGCGAAAACATTTTCTTCTATTTCCCAGTGAATCATATCGCTTGTAGATAGCACATGATGTCTCCAGGAACAATAATAATTGGTGCTTTCGTCCAGCGAGCCATAAACATAAAGTTTTCCATCTTTCCAAACATGTGCAGATGGGTCTGCGATATACATCCCGGGAGGGACGATTGGGTTTTGAGCAGAAAGGACAGAAGAAGTCAGCAAGAATATAAAAAGCAGGATATGTTTCATAATAAAAAAATTAAATAAATCAATCAGTTGAGTGCATGAACTGTATTAACAAAAATACTCGGTTTAATCGAAAATATTTTTCATTTTCATGACTTAATTGAAACAATAAATCATGAAAGGGATCAACCTATTTTTATTATCAGCATTACTTTTTGCTATTTCATGCAATTCGAAAAAAGCAATTACCGAATCAAATGATCAACCTCAATGGGTAAGTTTGTTCAATGGTGAAAATCTTAACGATTGGACTATGAAAATTGCCGGATATCCAATAGGTGAAAACGTTGGAAATACGTTTCGTGTCGAAGATGGAATTTTAAGTATTCGCTATGATCAATACGACAGTTTTAATAATCGTTTTGGCGCATTGTATTATGATAAAGTATTTTCAAATTATCGTTTAAAAGTGGAATATCGGTTTGTTGGCGAGACAGCTGTGGGAGCGCCGGAATGGGGCTTTCGCGACAGTGGTATCCAGTATCATTGTCAGGATCCGAGATCGATGGGTTTAGATCAGAATTTCCCAGTTTGCCTGGAATATAATCTACATGGTGGCAATGGAACAGACGACCGACCGGTTGGGGAAATATGCGCGAATGGAATTGATGTTGATATTAATGGTGCTAAAAATACTTCTTATTGTACTCCTGCAACAGTGAGCAGAACCTTTCATGGAGATCAATGGGTGACAGCAGAGATCGAATGCAAAAATGGTGTATTCAAACATTTTGTCAATGGAGAGGAAATCCTGGAGTACACCAATGCCCGTTTTAACCCTGAACACGAATTGGGCAAACTTTTTTACAATGAAACGAATAATGCAGTCACTAAAGGATATATTTCATTGCAATCCAATAGTCACCCGATCGATTTCAGGAAGATTGAGATAATGGAGTTTTGATTTTTTTCAAAACAACCAAGTCGGTTAATCGATCTATGCAATTAAATTCTCAGATAATTTATGCTAGCTGGCATACTTGTCAAGCGCCATCCCTGCTGGTATGATTTCCAGGTGCTTTATAGTTACCAATCGCTTTAACAATCCAACAAAATAATCTGTGCTTATGGGGCCCCAGCCTTCGTCATCCAATCCATGTAGGTTATATATCATCCATCCACCTTCGGTTGTTAAAAATTGATTGATTTTTTCATCGAGCCATATGTCATTATTTCCCGGGCCATTGCTTCTGCATCCCAAAATAAACTTGCTTTTTTTGGTAGGTAAGGGATTGATTTCGGCTTTTCCCGAATTACGCACGGCTCGGACTAAAGTAAGCGCATACTGGTCAAGATCTTCGTTCGAAGCGTTGAATGGAAAATTGAAAACGGCTTTGTTGAGATCGAATTTGTCTAAATGCTCATCGAAATAGTCGATACATTTTTTAATTAATTGCTTAGCAGTATCCGGCTCCTGATTAGCGAGGTTAAGATGTTTCCAACTATGCGGCATCACTTCATGACCACGGGCGACTAGCATATTCCAATCGTCAAAATTCCCCATCAGTTCAGGTAATATCCAATCGTCTACTTGTTTGAAATCAGGCATATGGCCGGAAGCGATAATATTCAGGCATGCTTTCAATCCATATTCTTCATGGATATCAGCCAATTTTAGAAATGATTTTCTGAAACCATCATCGAAACTAAAGGTTATTAAGTG
>JAHEMV010000385.1 GCA_024643455.1 Cytophagales bacterium | reverse complement strand
GTGTAAGCATCGGATAAATAATCACTTTTCCATCTTCATGAAAAGAAATCCAATTGTTTGGAAAAACAGCATCAGGTGCCTGTGTGTCCTTTGGTGAGTCAAAAACATGGACATCAATATGATGCTTTAGCAACTTGTTGACAAAAGCGTCAAACTCCTTTAATGCTTCTTTCCTACAATTATGGTTTTCACATAACAACGTTTCTTTTTGAAAAGCATTGGATTTGGCCGTTTCCGTATTGAAACCAAAATGGTCGGGTCTGACCATAAAAACAGATGAAGGAGCTTGTGACATAACACAAAGAACTATATTTTAAATTAATCCATCAACAATCCACCGTTAATTTCCAGGGTTTCACCAAGAATAAAAGATGCGTAATCCGATGCTAAAAAAAGTATGCCATAGGCCACTTCCGCTGAAGTCCCTTCCCGTTTCAATGGTGTATTGCTGGCAAATATTTTTCTGTTTTCAGGTGTGGAAAACGTGTCGTGATATGGGGTAGAAATGACTCCTGGAGATACCGCATTTACCATGATTCCTGTTTCTGCTAATTCTTTAGCTAAACTTTTCGTGAAGGTTAAAACACCCGCTTTGGCTGTCGAATAATGTCCTGCTCCAAATCCACCGCCATTACGTGCAGCCACTGATGTCACATTAATTATTCGTCCATACCCTTTAGCTTTCATAGTCGGAATCACAGCGTTGCAACACAAATATGCACTCTTCAGGTTGACATTGATCACTTTATCCCATAAGGATTCTTCCATTGTTTCAATACTCCTTCGTTCAACCAGCGTTCCTGCATTATTTACCAACACATCTACAGTACCAAATTTTTTTATTGTCGTATTGATCAATTGGTCTGCATTCTCCTTAACGGAAAGGTCACCGCCAACTGCTATGGCTTTTTGACCTAACTTTTCAATCTCTGTGACTACAGCATCTGCTCCGGACTTTTTTGTATTGTAATGAACCACGACACTTGCTCCCGCTTTTGCAAATTCCAAAGCAGTTGCTTTTCCAATACCAGAGCTGGATCCAGTAACGATTACTATCTTTTTATCAAATCGAATATCCATGTCAATTTAAATTTTACTATTTAAGCGATAATTTACTTCCTGGAAACATTAAGCTTCGAAATCAAAAAATGGTTTTGATTTGCTCAATCGTTGTATTAAAAATCTTTTGAACGATCTCATCCAGCTCCTTTTCTGAGCCCTGAATATGAATCGTCATTTGCACATGGGTCATCGACTGACCCGGTGCCAAAAAAGCAGCTGGTGATGAACTTTCCAATTCATAAAAAGGGCCCATCGCTTTCCCGTCCACAGGCCCGTCATTGTACGCATTTGCTGCATCCCCTGCAAAAGGATGTTGTTGAAGCTCCCACATGGAATTGACATAATCTTCAACGCTATCGGGTTTGGTAAAATGGACGATGGTCAATACGTCATTTTCTCCATCATAACTTCCCAAAAAAGGCAAGGCCCTCCTGGGATTCAGCCCTATTTTACTTCGGTATTTTCCATCACCACTGAAATACATAACACCATCACCGATTACAAGTCGCTCTTCCGGAACTTTGCCAAAGTAGGCATCGTTCACTATTGGGCCTAGCTCGGCTTCATCACCTTTCCGATATGGCACAACGATCGTAGTTTTATTGGAAGGATTAAACATACCCAAAATCCATATTGATGGGGCACCATCAGATTTTGTCCATGGATTTTCACCGCTATTTGTTATCGTATTTTTGGTTTGATAGGCTACATAGTTCATGGATTCGGAAAGTGGAATAAGCTTCTCCAGTTCCGATTTATCGATAAATGATATTTCCCTTCGAACATGGAAATTCAATGAATTTCCATTGTAATTTTCTAAAACGAACTCATTTTCAAAACGGGCAGATTGCTCTGTTTTATAAACTAGTGGGAATGGTTCAGAATCAATGGGAGCAGGTGTCTGCCAATTTTCAAAAGTAAAATCCTTGTCAGGTTTGAAGTAAAGTGAAAATTGTCCTCCTTCAGGCCCAAGCCAGAATCGATCCTCGCCACCTACCGGAAGAATATGTTTTGGGATTTCTCCAGACTGGATCAGATTGTAATTTATCCAGCCATAACTCATACCTACCGAGCCATCTGAGCTGCTTGTCATCACTCTTCCCTGGTATGCAGGGCAAATTGCGAGTCTGGCATTCCCGTTTTTTAGAATAATGGTTTCCTGATGTTTGGATAAAAATGCTAAATCATATCCGAAACTTCCTTTTTCGAATTGGTCGGCAGATGGATTGTCTATGCAGGATTGGCATAATAGAAAAATGATCAGTATCAATAATTCAAATCCAAGAACTTTAAATTGTTTTGATGATAATCGCATATTATTCAGGTTTAACTTTTGTCAATTCAATTCCTTTAATTTCTCCAACTTCACCATTTGGTATGTGGCTTGCATGAAGAACAATGCTTTGGTTTCCATGAGAAATATGCAATTTTCCCATTGGCAATTTAGCCCATTCTTTTTCATAAACTTCCATTCGAACAACACGGTCATTACTTTGAACATATGGTGGATTATGTGCCTGGGAGATATTTGAATTAAGCGTCGATTCTTTACAATAGGCAGAAATTTCAGAACCCACTTTGTCTTCTGGACAACAATAAAGCATCGTCAATTCATAATTAGCCGATTCATTAACAACAACATCCCAATAAATAGAATCAGTGGTATTTACCCAGTTTACCAGCCAGTCATGTGCCCATCCATGACCTTCTTTGAAATGAATATCGCCAGAAAAAGCAGCTTCATGTGCCGGAAGATAGATTTCTTTTTCATGATCAAATCCAATTTTTATTTCATCATCGGATTTAAATTGATCTTTTATATCCTGAAACCAGGAATTATATGATTTTGCCAAGGCATTTTTTGTCTCTTCTTCTATGGATGAAAGGTCATTTTTTTCGCCTGGATCAACCTTCATATCAAACAACATAGTATCACCCTCATCCATTACAAGTCGATATTGGTCACTCCTCACGGCACCGTCTGGTTCGATAAACTCGGTAGATTTTTTAGTATAATAAAGCCGTTCCTCAAGTTTCGTTTGATCAGTCAATAACAAAGCGCTTAAATCCATTCCGTCCAACTGTATTTTTTCCGGCAGTTGCAACTTACACAGACTCGTAAGCGTGGGTAAAATATCAATGTGAGCAGCAATTGCCTCAATTGATTTTGGTTCAATTTTTCCCTTCCAATTAATAAAACACGGCACCCTGACACCTCCTTCGTGAATGCTACCTTTTATCCCGCGCATGCCCCCATTATATCGCTCACCATTCGGACCGTTATCAGTCATAAAAATGATGATCGTATTTTCATCCAGCTCAAGTTGATGGATTTTGTCAAAAAGTCGTTGCACGTTATCATCAATATTCTCGCACATACCATAGATCGTTGCATCTTTGTCATTGAATCCCAAAGTTTTGTATTTATCAAAATACTGATCCGGAACTTGAAATGGTCCGTGAGGTGCATTGAATGGGATATAACAAAAAAATGGATCTTCACGGTTTTGCTCAATAAACTTTATAGCTTCATCCGTTAAGACATCCGTTATATAACCTTGGGTTGGGTAAGCCTCACCATTATGTTCCAGGGTTGTATTGAAATAATTATTCCAATGACCTGCACAAAAGCCGATAAATTCATCAAATCCCTGTTGATTTGGATGTTCGGGAAAATGAGCGCCATTGTGCCATTTACCAAAACAGCCTGTTTTGTACCCTTGTTCTTTAAATAGTTCAGCGATGGTAATCTCACTGGAACGCATATTTTCAAGGCCTTTGCTTACCCACGAAGTTCCCGTACGCAAATAATATCTGCCAGAAAGCAGACTAGCTCTGGTTGGCGCACATAAAGGACTTACATAAAATCGACCGAATTGCGCTCCTCTTGTCGCCATCTGATCAATTGTAGGTGTAGAAATCTTGTCATTACCATGAATCCCAAGATCGCCCCAACCCTGGTCATCAGTTAAGATTAAGACAACGTTTGGATGATTCAGTTGGTCAACCTTTTCTTCTTTTCCTGAATTGCAGCTAACCAGCAAAGCAATAAGCAATAGGATATGCAGTCTAAGGAACAGGCGAATCATGTTTCAAAGTAATTTTTAAAATTGAAATAAATGGATACCATTGATAAAACTATAATGACCCTGCAATAATTTTTCCAGGCTCCCGACTGCCTTTGCCTTCAATTCCTGTAAGAACATCTCCAAGTTCTACTCGACAAGAGTCTCCAAGTATGGATAGTTTACTGACTATGTCTGGATATTGATCCGCTACATTTTTAGTTTCACTGATATCATTTTCAAGGTCATACAGCTCCAGGTTCATTTGTATATTATTATTATATTTTGCTGGTATTCCACCTTTTCCTCCCTCCCGTCCTTCCAAAGACCTGTATTTATGTGGAAAATAAAGTTTCCATTTTCCATCACCGCTCAGTACACCCTGAAGTTCATTTCGGTGATAATAGAAATAATAAGCCTCATGCGGATTTCTGGCATTAGGATCACCTTTTATAAGTGGTAGGATACTCATTCCATCGATTTTATTGGCCGGCAAAGCTACGTGAAGTATTTCTGCTAAAGTTGGTAAAATATCGATGGTCATGGCAGCGGCTGGCTGGCCCACACCTTCCGGGATCTGACCTGGCCATTTCATGATACAGGGAACACGAACACCACCTTCCAACACGGTACCTTTTCCTTCTCGAAGTGGTATAGCCTCCCCGGAATGTTCGCCATAACTAAGCCAGGGACCATTATCGGAAGTAAATATGACGAGTGTATTTTTTTCAAGCCCAAGCTCTTTCAGTTTTTCATTAATTTGCTGATACGACCAGTCAATTTCCATGATCACATCCCCATACAATCCTCTGTCAGATTTACCTCTAAACTTATCCGAAACAAAAAGTGGCACATGTGGCATATTATGCGCCAGATAAAGGAAAAATGGTTTTTCGCTATTTCTTTCTATAAAATCGATTGCTTTTTCCGTGTACCAGGTCGTGAGCATATTCTGATCATCATCTAGATATTGAATTATAGAATCCCCTTCAATAAGCGGTAGCCGAGGCCAGGCTTCGGGATTTTCCGGATGTTTCGGCCACATATCATTGGAATATGGAAGCCCAAAATATTCATCAAATCCTTGACTTTGCGGTAAATATTCTTTGCTATCTCCTAAATGCCATTTACCAAATAGTGCCGTTGAATAACCAAGTGGCTTTACCAGTTCGGCTATAGTGGTTTCATTATGATTCAGGACTGCCTTTGC
>JAHEMV010000384.1 GCA_024643455.1 Cytophagales bacterium | reverse complement strand
CAGATATTTACACCCATTATTTAGAATGAGAATAAAAGGAAGTAGCTAAAATGTTAGAACTGATGTAAAAAATACTCTATGTTAAATTGATATATATAAATGTAATTTGGACATTCAACAATTGAAATAAATATAGTATTTGCTCAATAAAACTGAAAAGCATCTATTTTACATAACTCAATTTTCTCAGCCTTGATTTTATCATCACCGTCAGTTGAAAAATTAAATCCCTTAACGGAAGGATCAGTAATACTAATCTTCAATGCATGTATCCCTGAGGTAGGCTTGATTTTAGCATTTACTGAAATCCAATTATTTGACCCAATTTCAAGTATTTCAACACTTCCGATAGTACTTGTCGTACCAAAACCGGAATTTGTAAATGAATCGATACTTAGTTCGATTCTGCATGGTTTTGCTCCCGGCGCGACTCTGATACTAACGCTGTCTGCTCCATCCTTAAAATCGAGATATTTAAAAAATGCCTTATCGTTGTGATAGATTTCTGCAAGAACCTCGTTATTGTCCTTGAGTGTAATTATCCTTACATTTCCCAGTAACATGCAAGCCCGGGAGCCATCAATCTCTTCGAATGCACTTAATGGGATGCCTGCTCCTTGTGAAGTCATCTGAACTTCAGGTATTGAACCGTCTTCTCTGAAAGTTATGGGTTCTATACAAGCCTTCCTCATTGTTTCACTGTTGTTGGTGGGGCGGTGATAAAAAACATACCATTGATCCTGAAATTCAACCAATGATCCATGGTTATTCCATGCAGAAGGATCGCTGTATTTGTTGTCAATGATTACCCCTCCATAAGAATATGGCCCCATGGGAGATTTGCTAACAGAATAACCTAGACATGTTGGTGCACCTCCCCGGCTAACATCAGCATAAACCAAATAGTATAATCCGTCGCGTTTTACCATATAAGAACCTTCATGGAAGAAATGATCCTTCTCTGTAACAATCCCATCAACTATTGTAGTGGTATCAATTTCGGTTCTGTTAGGTTTTAGCTTGGCCATTTTTGCAGTAAACTGTCCCCATATGTAATAGGCCTGGCCGTCATCATCGATAAATACACAGGGATCTATCTGATTATATTTGCCGATATCTATTGGTTTTCCATTTAAAAATGGACCATTGGGTGAATTGGATTCCGCTACACCTTCACAACTATGATCACCGCCTCCCCATGCCGGCATGCAATAATACAGATAATAATTACCATCAAAATATTGAACATCGGGTGCATAAAGTGAATTATCGCTATACGGAACACCATCATTTTGTCCAACAGAAGAAAAACTCGTATCGGATAAATCCCATGATACTAAATCATCTGACGATAATACTCTGTAGCTCTTGGAACAATAGTATTTCTTGCTCTCATCTCTTGAACCATATACATATATTTTGCCATCTTTCCACACATGTGCTGACGGATCTGCGATGTAAACACCCTCAGGTACTATAGGATTTTGAGCGTAGGAATATATTGCCAGAACACTAAAAATGAAAGAATAAATAAATTTCTTCATGACCATGACATTATTTAGTTGTAATATAAAAATATCATTGATTATACCAAATATCATTGATTATACATACTATAAATTTATTTACTTTCTTTAGCGTTCCTAAGTATCGTTTCAAAGGTGAACTGAAACACTCATTGTGATTCTTGTAGCAAGTACGATAGCCATTAGTAGTTATGGCCAAAAACCAGTGCCCCCTTTCCAATAGAAGCATATAATGGTCAAGAAGCTATCTACTCTCCTATTCGACATTTGAAATATCGAATAGCTTTTATGGAATTTGGAAAACGAATTTTATGCTATCCACCGGTTTCCTTTATCTGACCACATACTCTCTGCCGAAAGAATAAATCAGGCTGACATTCCAGACAAAATTTTTACCTCCCGTGATGTTAGTTTTAATCGGTTGGTTAATTATTGACTGGATTGTAAGTGGAAAATTATCCTTTGCCACAGTGAATGCAGAAGTGATGTAAAATCCATCCTGGCCATCCATAAGTAAATAATAGAGTTGCGGTTTAAAACCCAGATAGTAATCCTCTACCAGTTTGATGTGGGAAAAGTTGGCATTAACGGTAATAAAGTCTGAATTTTTCACGCCTTCATTTTGTAGTCCATAGCCGTGCAGGTAATATAAACCTATGCTTATATTTTTTGTGAGATAATAATCAGGAGATATTTCTGCCGCGATATAGCGCTGCGCTTCTATTGTCTCATTCGTTACCCCATTACTAATAATTGTGGTAGTCTTGAAAAGTACAGCCGGGTGGGCTCCAACACCCATACGAAATTTTTCGTGGTCAACTACTTTATACCGCCACCAAAAAATAAATGCCCACGGTTTCCCCTCCAGGGAAAAACGGAACTGTGGTTCAAAAGTCAGTTTCCTTCCTACTTTCATATCTAAAATCCCAGCAGGTTTACCTAAGGTAAATGTGGGTAATAATGAGATCCCGTTATTTGTTGCCGTGACCGATCCACCAAAATAATAGGCTTTTTCTTCACTATCAGATTCTTGAGCATTTGCAAAAGCTGAAATTCCTAAAAGAATGAATAGTAAATTCATTTTTAGCATACTTAAAAAATTCTCTTGATTTAACATTTCACTTTTAAAAATTATAGACCTGTCATTTTTTCCATGATTTCCGGATAGCGCGCTCCTTCAATCTTTATTTTTGCTGCAGCTTTTTCAATTGCATGCAAATCAGCTGCAGTCAATTCAATACTTGCTGCCCCAATATTTTCTTTAAGACGATCCGGATTTGTCGTGCCGGGAATCGGAACAATCCAGGGCTTCTGTGCCAACAGCCATGCAAGCGCAATTTGTCCGGCTGTTGCTCCCTTTTGTGTAGCAAATCTATCAAGAAGTTCAACTAACGACTGGTTCGATTTGCGATTCTCAGGGGTAAACCGTGGAACAGTATTTCGGAAATCTGATGGGTCAAGCTTTGTATTTTGATCAATCTTTCCTGTGAGATAACCCTTGCCAAGCGGACTGAAAGGAACAAATCCGATTCCGAGTTCCTCCAATGTTGGAATAATTTCAATTTCCGGTTTTCGATACCAGAGTGAATATTCACTTTGCAAAGCAGTAACAGGTTGCACAGCATGTGCGCGACGGATGGTGTTAGCGCCAGCTTCAGATAGTCCAAAATGCTTTACTTTTCCTTCCTGAATCAAGTCTTTCACTGCTCCGGCTACCTCTTCAATCGGCACATTCGGGTCGACACGGTGCTGATAAAACAAATCTATTACCTCCACCCTGAGCCTTTTTAACGAATCTTCCGCAACCTTCTTGATATGTTCGGGCTTGCTGTTAATGAGGCTCCATCGCTCTTTATCATTGGGGCCGGGAGCCCATCCGAACTTAGTGGCGATTACTACCTGACCCCGAAATGGCTCGAGGGCTTCACCTAAAAGCTCTTCGTTTAGCAGTGGACCATATACTTCAGCCGTGTCAAAGAAAGTGACTCCCATTTCCACAGCATTGCGTAGAAGTGAAACCATTTCTTTCTTGTCTTTGGGTGGGCCATAAGACCAGCTCATACCCATGCAGCCTAATCCAAGGTCCGACACCTCCAGGCCACTATTTCCTAATATTCTTTTTTTCATTTCTTTTTACTGTAATTCTTTCGATGAGGTTGTTGCTATTAATGCCTTATTCAAGCTTTGCATCTTTAAGCACATTGATAGCATTTGAAATCCGAGGGAAGCCGATGTAAGGATAGCATTGGACCATTGCGGCAATCAAGGTTTCTTTGCTGTTGCCCACTTTAAGATTTCCAACTGCATGGGAAGCCATCTGCCTTTCCGTTCCACCCAATGTTGCTAAAGCACAGTAAATCAATAGTTCTCTTGTCTTGATATCAAGTCCGTCTCTTGTATAGAAATCTGCAAAGAGCGATGTAGTAAGCATATCGGGTATGATGGTATCAAAACCGCCAGGCAAATCTTTCAAGGCTTGTTTCATTCCGGTACCATAAAGCGGCACCTGCTTTTCTTTCCCTTTTTCTAACCTTTCATCTTCCTGAACTGTTCCCTCGTTTTGCAATGGCAATTCAATACCCCTGCTTTCAAATACACTATTAATAATTTCCAATGCATTCAGCACTTTAGGGTAACCAATAAATGGAGCAAGCTGATAAATACTTTCTCTAATTTCAATTGGCTTCACTCCGACATTCAATGCCGCGTTTGTATGTGCCTTTAATTGAGGTAATGTCTGGTTGACTGTTAATGTTGTGATGGTGATAAGTTCCCTGGATTTATTATCAAGATTGCCCGTATAAAATACCTCCCCAAATATGAAACGCTGCAGAATGGTCAACAATTCCGGATCTGTTTTACTGGCACTAATATCCTGGCCAAATAATTCTTTATACGTTTTTTCTGTTCGTTCTATTCTATTCATTTCCGTGGAATTTTGTCCTGATTGATTTGCGGAATCTTGTGCTTCTGCATGTTGCAAGAATAAAGTGACAGTAATAATTGATAAAAGAATTTTTTTCATTGTGTTATTGATTTAAGTAAACCTTCATTCAAAAAAAATTGCATATCTACTATTTCAACTTCTTTAATGTAAATGGTTGCCCTGGTGCCAGCACAATAATTCGTTCAGGATTTACGACCCGTTCTGATAAATGCTTTGGGTCGCCATTAAATGGAATAAAATCCGGCGCATCCACAAAGCCCCAATGGCCAAGTATAAGTGGTGTATTGGGATAGGCATTGGCTATTTTTATAGCGCCGTCCAAACCTGAATGAAAAGCAGCATCTTCTGAATAATCAAAAAGGATTACATCTGGGGTGGGCATATGCAGTTGTTCCTGCATAAACTTTGAATCGCCAGGTGCCCAGATAGAACCATCCGGTGTATTGAACCAGAAGCCACAGGCATCGCCTGGTTCATAATAGCGCTGACCCGGCCTCTTAAAGGAATTTTGCCAGGCATGGTCTGCAAGGGTTAACCTGACGGTTACATTTCCAAAATTAAAAGTTTCTCCAATGTAATGTCCAAAAGAATGGAAGCCTTCGTTTTTCATTAATGAATCGACATAAACTGTAGAATGAAATTCTTTTGTTACCGATGCCAAATCATGAAAGGTTTCAACACTGTAATGATCGTTGTCGCTATGGGTAGCAAAGACTGCATCAAGGTGTGGAACATCCTTTGGTATGATGGGGAAATCCAATAATATAGGCATGTCGTAGCCTTCCAGCAGCGGATCAATCATAAACGTAGTGCCTCGGCTGTTAACAAGAAAACCTGCCATGCCGAGCCATCTTATGGTTGTATTAT
>JAHEMV010000383.1 GCA_024643455.1 Cytophagales bacterium | reverse complement strand
AAGCAAGGAATTATAAATTTTAAATTCCTCCTGGCCTTTTTCAATATTGCATAAAAAGCAATAGGGTTGATTGGTCTCCGCATCAAATACCATGGAATGTCTGTGTGAAAAAGTTCCACGCTTCACATCCTGGCCTGAAATTCTTACTATTTTATTGTCCAAAAGCAAAGAACCATAAGCGAGTAATTCTGCATCCGCCCAGTTGAGAATCTCCTTCTCAAAAAAATCTGCTTTGCGTTCTTTTAATAGTTTTTCAATTTGTTTTATAGGTTTAAAGCCATCTGGAAGAGTTGAAATTGCCTTTCCAACTTTATCAACCATTTCTTTGCTAATAGCCGTATCTGGTGATTTATCAAAATCAGACGGTACTGCAGGAACCAATTGCCTCCATTCCTCTTCCATTTTTTGTGTTTGGTAAGGTAAAGGCTTTTGTTTTACAAGGTTCAAGCGATCCTGTAGCATTCCCCGAAATTCTTTATCCAATTTTTTTGCTAATTGAGCATCGGTATCGCCTCGCTCAACCAATCGTTTTGAATAGACCTCCCTGGGATTGGGATGCTTAGCGATAACATTATACAATTTTGGTTGAGTGAACTTTGGCTCGTCATTTTCGTTGTGTCCATGTCGTCGATAACAAAGCAGATCGATATAAATATCCTTACCAAATTTTTGACGGTAATCTACGGCCAGTTCTGCACAATAATTTACTGCTTCAGCATCATCACCATTTACATGGAGGATAGGCGCATCGACAATTTTGCCAATATCAGTGCAATAGATACTTGATCGGGCATCATCATAATCAGTGGTAAAGCCCATTTGGTTGTTGATCACAAAATGGATGGTTCCTCCTGTTGTATATCCAGGCAGGTTTGCCATTTGTGTAATCTCATAAACAATCCCTTGCCCTGCAACAGCCGCATCACCATGTATCAGAACAGGCATGGCTTTTTTCAGATCCCCTTTATATTCATCGTCGATTTGTGCTCTTGTATAACCCAATACAACTGGATCAACTGCCTCTAAATGGGATGGGTTGGGAGCCAATTTCAAATAGATTTCCTGACCATCACCATTTTTGTATTTACTGGAATATCCCAGGTGGTACTTTACATCCCCATATCCCATGGTCATATCCGGTACCGTTGTCCCTTCAAATTCGCTAAAAATCTCCTCGTAAGTTTTCTGCATGATATTGGCTAGCACATTCAATCTTCCTCTGTGCGCCATCCCAATCACCACCTCCTTTACCCCCTCTTTAATTGATTTTCGAATGATTTTATCCAATGCCGGAATGGTATTTTCACCACCTTCCAAAGAAAATCTTTTTTGACCTATATACTTGGTATGCAGAAAGTTTTCAAAAACTACAGCTTCATTTAATTTAGATAAAATGCGTCTTTTTTCGTCAATCTCAGGATTGAAATTCAAAAAATGCTTCTCGGCTTTTTCTTTAAACCAGTCAATCACTTCATGGTTCCTTATATGCATATACTCAAATCCGATCGGACCGAGATAGACTTTTTTAAGAGCTCCAAAAATATCACGCAATTTGGCTTTCCCCAATCCCATGGAATGACCAACTTCATACTCATATTCCACTTCAAGGTCTTCATTGGATAAGCCAAAATCTGTCAGGTCCAGCAAAACTTTATGCTTTCTTCTAGGTCTTACCGGATTGGTGTCCGATTTTAAATGACCCCTAGTCCGATAAGCATGAATCAAATTTCGAACACCAAGCTCTTTTAGTGATATCCCACTAAAATGCGCCTGATTGCTTGCAGTTCCATTTGTTTCAAAATTATCCTGAGAAAATTCAAATCCTTCAAAAAAACGTTGCCAACTCAAATCCACAGAATTTGCGTCATCCTTATATTTTTGATATAAGTCATCTATGAAACTGACATCGGCATTAGAGATATAGGAGTATCGATCCATATTTTTTATTATTGAGTCTTCAAATGTATAAATTTATTATAAACATAAATAATCGCATACCCGTTTTAGCAAATATTGATTATTCAAATTTTATTTGATTTCTACTTATCAGAATTTAACATGATCCAGATAATTGGTAATAGAACTTTAAATTGACGTAATCATTAAAATAATCGAGTCAAAATTCCCAATATTATATATTTCCTCTATCTTTGCACTCCTTTTTACAATGGACGTGTTCCATAAACAAAAAAAGTAAACAAAAAAATGGCAGTAAAAATTAGACTTACGCGTCGAGGACGCAAAAAGAGGGTTAATTACGACGTGATCGTAGCAGATGCCCGTTCACCACGAGATGGTAGATTGATTGAGAAACTGGGAACATACAACCCGCTTTCGAATCCGGCAACAATTGTTTTGAATGAAGACAAAACCCTGGATTGGTTACTTAAAGGTGCTCAACCTACCGATACGGTTAGAAGAATTCTTTCATACAAAGGAATTATGCTTAAAAAACACCTGCAAGTTGGTGTGCTTAAAGGTGCAATAACTCAAGAAGCAGCTGATAAAAAGTACGATGAATGGTTGAGAGGTAAAGAATCAGCAATCACAAACAAAGTGGATTCACTTGCTAAGAAAAAAGCTGATGATGCAAAAGCAAGACTTGAAGCTGAGAAGAAAGTGAATGAAGCCAAAGCGGAAGCATTGAGACAGAAAATGACTGTTGCTGAGCCTGCAGCTGAAGAAGAGGTTACTGAACAAGTAGAAGAAGCCGTGGCTGAGGTTACAGAAGTTGTAGTTGAAGAAACACCTGTTATTGAAGAAGTCGTTGTTGAAGAAGCACCTGCTGCTGAGGAAGTCGTTGCTGAAGTAGCAGAGGCTCCTAAAGTAGAAGAAACGCCAGTTGCTGAAGTAACTGAGGAACCTGAAGCTGCAAAAGATCAAGCTACGGAAGAGGAGAAAAAATAAATCTTCATGCAATGGAGCTTGATGAATGTTTTGAAATAGGATTTATTCTCAAGCCTCATGGATTAAAAGGAGCATTAAGCATCCAGCTCGATGTGGATGATCCTGAAAAATATACGAAAATGGAATCAGTTATTGTCAAGATCAACAATAACTTGATTCCATTTTTTATTACCTCTCTTAAGATTCAAGGCCAAAAAGGCATTCTTACACTTGAAGATGTCAATTCACTGGAAGAAGCCGAAAGATTAAAATCTTGCTCCTTGCTCCTCCCACTGAATTTACTTCCAAAACTGAAAAAAAATCAGTTTTATTACCATGAAGTGATTGGATATCGAATTTTTGACCAATCAAAAGGAGCACTTGGGACTATTGAATACGTATTTACAGCTGGAAATCAGGATTTAATTTCTATGAAACACCAAGGCAAAGAAGTTCTAATCCCCGTAAATAACGAGATTGTCCTGAATGCAGATCATGAAAAAAAGGAAGTTCGGGTTCACCTTCCGGATGGTTTACTAGAAATATACCTAAGCGATTGAGATGCGCATCGACATCATTACCTGCCTCCCTGACCTACTTGTCAGTCCTTTTAATCATTCCATATTAAAAAGAGCTCAAGACAAAAAACTTGTTGAAATTAATGTGATTGATTTACGTGATTATGCACAAAACAATCAGAAACAAACTGATGACTACCAGTACGGTGGAGGCGCCGGTATGGTCATGATGATTGAACCCATTTCCAGATGCATTTCCAAACTAAAATCAGAAAGAGAATATGACGAAATCATATACCTAAGCCCGGATGGAGAAGTATTGAGTCAAGGAATGGCCAATTCATACTCCTTGAAAAACAATCTGATCATGCTTTGCGGACATTATAAGGGTGTGGATGAACGAGTTAGAGAACACATTGTTACCAAAGAAATTAGTTTAGGCGATTTTGTATTATCGGGAGGAGAACTGGCAGCAATTGTGCTTGCCGATGCCATAATAAGATTAATCCCTGGTGTACTTTCTGATGAAACATCTGCTTTGAGCGATTCTTTTCAAGATAATATGATTGCCCCTCCGGTATATACCAGACCGGCTGACTTTAATGGGATGAAAGTCCCTGAAGTGTTACTGTCTGGACATGCAGCAAAAATTGATGAATGGAGACATCAGCAATCTCTAAAAAGAACCAGAGAACGGCGCCCTGGACTCCTTGAAGAATAGAAATTTATTTTTATTATTCCTTATTCATTTAAAATTTAATTTTCTATATTTGCAATCCGTTTTGCAGGAGCTATAAAAATATCAAATTCATGAGTGATCAGTTGATACAAGTATTTGAAGAAGAATACAAAGAAAAAAAGGCTAGTTATCCCGAATTTAACGCAGGGGACACTATAAATGTAGCCGTAAAAATAAAGGAAGGTAACAAAGAAAGGATTCAGAATTTCCAGGGAACTGTCATTCAGAGACGAAATGAAGGATCAAATGGCGAAACTTTTACAGTAAGGAAAATGTCAAATGGAATTGGAATTGAAAGAATATTTCCAGTTGCTTCGCCAAATATTGATAGTATTACCATCATCAGAAAAGGTAAAGTACGTAGAGCACGATTGTACTACCTCAGAGGAAGACACGGAAAATCTGCCCGAATCAAAGAAAAGAAATCACGGTAGGTCTTATAAAAAAAAATTGGAGCCAACCCGTCGGGTTGGCTTTTTTTGTTTACAGCACCTAAGTTTATATGTAAATGCCTAACTAAAATCATGATTAAGGAATTTTTCAAATATCAGGGAACAGGAAATGATTTTGTGATGATTGATGACCGAAAGGAACAGTTCGATTTGCAAAATCATGGATTTATAGCCCAATTGTGCAACCGCAAATTCGGCATTGGTGCCGATGGCCTGATATTGATTAGAACCCACCCTGAAGCAGATTTTGAAATGATCTATTATAATGCTGATGGATACCTTACCAGCCTTTGTGGCAACGGAAGTCGATGCGCCGTGATGTTTGCAAAGCAACTAAAAATGGTTGGTAAACAATGTCGTTTTTTAACTGTTGAAGGGATTCTGAATGCTATTGTAATTGGCGACACAGTACACCTAAAAATGCCAGATGTGAATCAGGTTGAATCCTACCCTGATCATTATTTTCTAAATACCGGCTCTCCCCATCATATTTGTTACGTCGAGGACATCAAAAATTATGACGTTTTCCATCAGGGAAAAAAAATCAGAAACGGGTCTCCCTATTTTAAAACAGGAACTAATGTCAATTTTGTAAAATCAATTTCAGAAGATGAAATCTTCGTCAGAACCTATGAACGCGGTGTAGAAGATGAGACCCTTTCCTGCGGTACAGGAGTAACAGCTGCTGCGTTGATTCATGGATTAAATGGTAAAAAATCAACAATTAAAGTTACTACCCTGGGCGGAGAACTGGAAATCAGTTTCGAAAAAACAGGGGAGTCATCAT
>JAHEMV010000022.1 GCA_024643455.1 Cytophagales bacterium | reverse complement strand
ACATACCAGCATAGGCTTTTGCTATATTGTTAATCAGCTCCATGATCAGAACTGTCTTACCAACTCCAGCTCCGCCAAAGAGACCAATTTTAGCTCCCTTGACATAGGGCTCCAATAAGTCGATTACTTTGATACCGGTAAAAAGAATTTCAGAACTAGTAGATAGATCTTCATATTTTGGAGCATGTCTGTGAATTGGAGAACTTCCTGTGGCTATAGGTTGCTCAAATCCATCAATTGCTTCTCCAACCACATTAAATAATCGACCTTTAATATTTGGGCCAATAGGCATTTTAATAGGTGCCCCTGTAGCTATGACTTCCATTCCTCGACTTAAACCTTCGGTGCTATCCATAGCGATGGTTCGTACACGATCTTCACCCAAGTGCTGTTGGCATTCCAATACGACGATTTGTCCATCCGGCCTGGTGACTTTAAGGGCTTCATAAATGGTTGGAATATCACCTATTTCTTCAAAACTAACATCGACAACTGGACCGATTATCTGTGCTACTTTTCCTTTTTTTGACATGTTCCCTGTTAAAAAATTAGACAATTTAAAAACAAGTGCAAAACTAAGCTTTAATATTGTTTTTTGCCAAAGTCCACCAGAAAATTATCACCTTCAAATGATTTATGATTTTAAAAATTTGGGATGGACTATTGCATAATTAAATTCAACGCACTAATATTGCAATCCGTTTTGGAAACGACATAAATTCCTCCATAGCTCAGTTGGTTAGAGCGGCTGACTGTTAATCAGTAGGTCCCTGGTTCGAGTCCAGGTGGGGGAGCTTCAAAATCAAAGAGGTACAAATAAATTTGTACCTCTT
This sequence comes from Cytophagales bacterium, assembly GCA_024643455.1. Taxonomy (GTDB): domain Bacteria; phylum Bacteroidota; class Bacteroidia; order Cytophagales; family Cyclobacteriaceae; genus JAAUQL01. Next base: position 19,994 of record JAHEMV010000022.1, on the reverse strand, counting down.
TTTTGTTTACTGCATAAAATATCAAACCTATTTATTTTTAGTGTATTGAAGCATTTTACTACAATTGATTATATAGTGCGAGCGTTTTTTCACTAATTAATTTTCCTGGAAAATACCTGTTCTAATACTCCAATATGCATTTCAACTTGTTTCTTTAGATAATCATTAAAACCAGTTTAATCTAAAATAGATTAGGTTTATCATAAAAAAACAACCCTATCGAAAAATAATACACAAAAAGAGATCCTACTAAAAAACTAACTTATAGTATTGATTACACAGAATTTCCCTAAATAAAATTGTACTTAATTAGTGTATCTTTTTAAAGATTTGAATTGCATGGTTAGAATGATAATTCTAGAAGCAGGACTTCTTAATTATCAATTCTTTTTTTCAAAATATATATATTCTCAGTAATCTTCTTATATTAGTACTAACCTGGAATAAACCACCCCACAATATTTGATTGTTTTGAATCAAAATATTAAACCTAAAACCCATTTTATGAACCATTTTTATAAAATCTCATTTTGCCTGCTAATTGTTTTGGCATGTTATTCCACAAGAGTTTCTGCACAATCCACAAGCATTTCTGGTACAATAAAAGAAAGGGGCACAGAGTTGCCTCTCGCTGGTGTAAATATTATAGTCAAGGATCGATTAATCGGTACGATATCAAATACATCAGGTGGATTTGAATTGACAGTTAATAATCCACCTCCCTTAACCATTGTTTTTTCATTTGTTGGATATCAGACTCAGGAATTGGAAATCACAGATGCAAATACCAAAGGATTAAATATAATCCTCGAAGAGCAAACCATGCTTGGTCAGGAAGTGGTTGTTTCAGCCTCTCGTATCGAAGAAAGTATTCTTTCTTCACCTGTAACCATTGAAAAAATTGATTTGTTGACAATTCAGCAAACTACTGCACCAGAATTTTATGATGCGCTGGCAAATATCAAAGGGGTTCAGGTTAGTAGTGGAAGTTTAAACTTTAACCAGGTAAATACTCGGGGATTTGCCACCATTGCCAACGTTCGATTTGTTCAATTAGTTGATGGAATTGATATTTCTGCCCCTCTACTTAATTTCCCTACAGGCAATATTGTTGGCATTGGTGAATTGGATGCTGAAAGTATGGAGTTGGTCCCAGGCGCCGCCTCTGCTTTATATGGGCCTAATGCGTTTAATGGAATTCTTATTATGAACAGTAAAAGTCCATTTGAGTATCAAGGTCTTAGCGCTCAGGTAAAAGGTGGAATTACAAAATCGCATGCACAAGGAAATTCCAGTCCTTTTTACAATGTGGGTATTCGATATGCCAAAGCATTCAATAATAGATTCGCCTTTAAAGTAAACTTTTCCTACCTGACCGCCAGAGATTGGCTTGGAAATGATTATAAAACTGACAGGACAAACCCTGAGTCGACGGTAGACTTGAGTTCTAATCCAAATTTTGATGGATTAAATTTATATGGTGATGAAACCGTGATCCCTGTTCCTATTGGAGGCACATTTGGTACATTGGATTTGAGAAGGACCGGATATACAGAAGAATCATTATTGGATAATAACGATGCAAAAAGTATTAAAGGTGATGTCGCACTACATTATAGGATTACTGATAACCTGGAAGTATTGTATAATTACCGTTATGGTGGTGGAAGTTCAGTCTATCAGGGAACTGAAAAGTACGTGTTGAGAAATTTTACGCAACAATTTCATAAGTTAGAGTTGAACTCTGACAACTTCTTCATTCGAGCGTATATGACTGAGACCGGTGCTGCCGATTCATGGAATATGAGTGCTCAAGGTGCTTATGCAAATGAATATTATAGTCCGACCGTGACGCAATGGGCTCCTGAATATGCCCAAACTTATGTGCTTGCCATGCAAGGATATTTACCAGGTGTACCAGCTGGCAATGAGCAGGCTGCACATATTGCAGCAAGGGCTTATGCCGACAGAAACCGGCCTGAGCCAGGTTCAACAGAATTTAGCTCATTGATGAATAATGTTAGAGGAAATTTTTTCCAGGGTAATCCTCCAGGTTCTTCCTTTTATGACAATTCGAGACTATATCATGCCGAATTTAATTACAATTTCAAAGAAATAAAGTTTGCAGAAATCATGATTGGTGGTAATTTCCGTGAGTATAGTTTATATTCTAAAGGCACTATCTTTAATGAAGCTCCAGAGGGAGGAACCGATTTTGAAAGAATAAATATTAATGAGTATGGGTTTTATGGTCAAATTGCAAAAACTTTTGCAGAATCGTTGAAATTAACCGGATCATTGAGATATGACAAAAATGAAAACTTTGATGGTCAGGTTACACCACGTTTGTCTGCAGTTTATAGCTTAAATGAAACACACCATTTCAGGGCGTCATTTCAAACTGGATTTAGAAATCCAGATACACAGGCCCAATTCATTTTTTTCCCTTCCACCGGTGGAACACTACTGGGTAGTGCAAAAGCAAATGCTGAGCGTTATGGAGTTCATGAAGGAGGAGCTTGGACTGAAGACTCATATAATGATTTTAGGAAATCCGGCGGAAGTTTAGATCCAGCAACAGGAGATCCGATAGGTGGAAATTCCAGTCTTTTGGAAACGGCAAATATTAGTTATGTAAAACCGGAACAATTAGTTGCTTATGAGATCGGTTATAAAGGGATTATATCCAATAAATTTATGATGGATATTAATGGGTATTATTCCAGCTACACTGATTTTATCGGTGGTCAAATAATAGCAAGTAAACTTCCAACAAGCCATAGAGGTAATGCTATTGTTCCTGGATCCTTGTTTTCTCCCTATGTTAATAGTTCAAGCAAAGTGAACTCCAAGGGTGTTGGGATCGGATTCACATATAATATCTACAAGACTTATACCCTTACAGGAAATTATAATTACGCTACATTTGATCTTGATGCATCAACTGATAAAAATTTCAGGGCCGACTTCAACACCCCTCAAAATAAGTTTAACATTGGTTTAAGTAGTCGAAAGGTCTTCAGTAATTTTGGCTTTAATGTTAATTTCAGATGGCAGGATAAATTCCTGTGGCAATCTACATTTGGAATATGGACGGTTCCTGAATTTGGCGTGCTCGATGCCCAGGTTAATTACAAAATCGAAAATATCAAAACGATTATAAAATTGGGAGGGACCAACCTAATTGGAGGCGATTACCGTACCAATCTTGGAGCACCATTTGTTGGACAGCAATTCTATCTGTCTCTTACTTTTGACGAATTCTTAAATTGATTTTATTTTAACGCATTTGAATATGAATAATTCACTTAGATATATAGCGATTTTAATTACCCTATTTTTAGTTTCTTGCGAGCAACCTGTGCTTGAATTAGAGCCACCACCACCGCCAGAAGTCGGATGTATTTCTTGTCCTGGTGATGCAGGTTCAGGAACTGCCTCTTTTGATAAATTTGTCACAATTGGTAATTCATTTGTAGCAGGATTCCAGGCAGGTGCCTTGTATAATGATGGCCAAAATAATTCAATGGCTAAAATGATAGCCACACAGCTGGAATGTGCAGGCGGCAGTTCTGTTTTTAATCAGCCAAGTATAAATTCAGTTAATGGGTATAATGTACAACTTTCCAAGCCATCTCAAGGGATTATACTGGGAAGACTAGTTTTATTAGATCCTGATGGAAACGGACCGGCTTCAGCTGCTCCAGCTCCTGCCGGTGCTCCTGGAGTGCCTTCACCCTACAATACAGCTGATTTGCCAACTGCTTTTACAGGAGACAAGGCATCATTAAACAACTTTGGCGTTCCTTTTCTTTTTTTAGGCCAGGCCTTAATTCCTGATACAGGGAATCCGGGAAGTCCATATTTCAATCCTTTGTGGGCTCGTTTCGCAAGTGGCCCTGGTGTTAAATCTATAGTTCAGGATGCATTGGGTGCTGCTGGAAGTTTTTATTTGATTTGGCTGGGCGTAGATGATGCGCTGCTATATGCGGCTTTAGGTGCCGACGGTTCCTACCCATTGACCTCCGTGAGTGATTTTAATACTCAATATAATGGCCTGATTGCTACAATGCTCAATGTTAATCCTGTCTTTAAGGGTGTTGTGGGCAATATTCCAAGTATTGTGACCTATCCGTATTTTACCACAATACCATATAATACAATAGCATTGGATGAGGCCACAGCCTCTACACTTCAAGCAAGTTTGGCGATTAATTACAATAATTTCCTGATCGCAATGGCAAATTATCAATTCATTACTGAAGAAGAGCGAGATAAAAGATTGTTGAATTATGCAGCTGGAAAAAATGGGGTTTTGATCACTGATGAATCGCTAACTGATCTTACTGAACTGATGACTGCCAATGGGGCAGGAGCTTTGGTACCATTCGCAAAAGCCAGACAAACAAAATCAAATGACTTAATTCCTCTGGCTGCCGGTGCAGTGCTTGGGAAACCATATTTAAACCTTCCTACTGCAATTCAAGGTGTCAGTTGGCCACTTTCAGATAATTATGCGCTAACCATAACAGAAATAGTGGAAATTGAAACCAATATTGCAGGTTATAATGCCATTATTGATGCAGCAGTTGGACAAAGTAACGATCGACTTGTTGTAGCTGATGTGAAAACTGCTTATAATACACTTTTGGGCGCTTCTATCACAAATAAAGGAATGGTTATCAATGGAGTAACAATTGCTTCCTCTTTTGCACCACCGGCAGCAGCATTTTCAGAAGATGGATTGCATCCTAATGACCGTGGTTACGCATTTACGGCCAATGTATTTATTGATGCTATAAATTCAAAATTCAATGCTTCAGTCCCTCATGTTTGTTTATCTGAATTTGGAAGCACAGGTCTACCAGTAAGTCCATGAATTGACTAAACTGTGTAAAATCACCTTGTAAACTGCTAAGGCATCAATTTTGATTAAAATTGATGCCTTTTAAATTTTCAGGTATCAGATAAACTTTCGACTAAATCATTGTTTTAATGATTACGGTTGCCTACCCAAAATCGTTTTGATCATGTAGCTTCAGCTAAATAGACAATACGTTTACTTTAATAATATGGCAGGTCCTCAATTTTAAGAAATTCAGACTATTGTTCATTTGAATGCAGTCTGAATTTTGTTTCTTATTTCAAAAATATCCACTTCAAACACTATTTTTATAATTCGAAAATAAAACAATATGAAAAAGCGTGTTTTGATCCTTGGTGCCGGTATGGTTGTACAACCTATGGTTGATTATCTTCTTGATAATGATATCGAAGTAACTGTTGCATCAAGGACCCTTCAAAAAGCACAAAAAGCTATTCATGGACATAAAAATGGAACTGCAATTGGCTGGACGATCGATGATCTTCAACTATTGGAATCCATGGTTATTTCACATGATCTGGTTGTTAGTTTGCTTCCCTATACGCATCATGTTGTTGTAGCAAAATTATGCATTAAACACAAAACCAATATGCTAACGACCTCCTATGTTTCGGAGGAAATGAAAGCACTTGATAGTCTGGCAAAAAAAGCCGGGATCATTATTTTAAATGAAATAGGCGTTGATCCGGGATTTGATCACATGACAGCGATGCGTATTATTGATAAAGTTCATGGAAAAGGAGGGGAAATTGTAGCATTTTATTCCTTGTGTGGTGCGTTGGCAGCGCCTGAAGCTTTAGATAATCCTTTTAAATACAAATTTTCCTGGAGTCCCAAAGGAGTTGTAATGGCCGGTAACAATCATGCCAGGTACCTGGAAAATGGATTGGAAGTGAAAAAGGATACGAAGGATTTATTTAAAGATCCACTACAAATCGATTTTCCTGGTGTTGGGTTAATGGAGGTCTACCCCAATCGGGATTCGCTTTCATATATCGATATCTATGATATTCCGGAAGTAGAAACCATGTATCGTGGTACATTCCGATATAAAGGGTGGTGCGAAGCCCTGGATGTTTTGAAAGCCCTTGGGCTAACAAGCTACGATGTGTATGATTTAAAGGGAAAAAGTTATTTGGACTTTGTTGTTGAAGTTGCAGGTTTAGATAAGAGGAAAGAAATAAAAACTGCTATTTCATTTCAATATTCCATAAAACCTGAATCACCAGCCATTAAAGCTATGGAATGGTTAGGATTATTTGCTGACCAGCCGGTCCACCTGGAAAAAGGATCTCCATTTGATGTCTTATCCGATTTGATGATCGAAAAAATGATGCTTGGAAAATCAGAACGTGACATGGTGATCATGCAACATATTTTTACAGTAAAAACTTCAAATGGAAAGCTGGAAAAAATTAAGTCTAGTTTGCTTGATTTTGGTAATGAACGTTATACTTCAATAGCCAAAACGGTAGCACTTCCAGCTGCAATCGGAGTCAAAATGATTTTGGATGGTGAAATTGATATTACCGGTGTTCACATCCCAATAAAAAAGGAAATCTATGAGCCAATCCTAAATGAGCTGGAAAAATTGGGATTAGCAATGCAAGAGGAATATGGACTTCCTGTTTAGAATTTTATAATGGTTTTTAATTCAAATACCGATATGAAACCCATCATGACTTTTTTATTTACCTTTTACTTTTTGAATGTTAATATTAGCATTGCTCAGGAGGTCTTTCCAATTTGGCAGGGTCTGGAAAAACCTTATTTCAAAGAAAATAATTTGAAAGAAGCTGAGAAAGAGCAGTGGGGAACAACCTGTGTTTTTAATATCACAGAACCAACGCTTACCATATATCATGCAAAAGGAGTTAATACAAGCAAAGCAGTTATCATATTACCTGGTGGAGGATATGAATTTGAAGCAATTTATCATGAAGGGTATGATGTGGCTGCATTTCTTTCGGAAAGGGGTATAACTGCTGCAGTTTTAAAATACAGGCTTCCAAATCTACTTTCATCGGAACAACCCCAATTTGTCCCTATTTCGGATACCAGAAGAGCATTAAAATTACTTAGAGAAAAAGCAGATCAATACGACGTAAACATTGAACAGGTAGGATTGATGGGTTTTTCTGCAGGAAGCCATCTCGCAACCATTACAGCACTTTGGCCTAATGAAAACAATGAAGAAAAGCCTAATTTTTTAGCATTGATTTACGGGGTGACAAACAATACTGAATCAAACCAACAATGGATTGAAGAAACCATGTATTTTAGAAAAATGACTACAGAAGAATTGGTTCAAAACAACTTGTTGGAACTGGTCACAGTGGAAACTCCACCAACTTTTTTAGTTCATGCGTATGATGATACCATTTGCCCGGTATCAGAGTCAACATTATTTGCTCAAAAACTTTTTGACAATGGTGTATTGGCCGAAATGCATTTATTTCCTAAGGGTGGGCATGGATTCGGAATGGGGAGAAAGGACAATGGTACCGATCAGTGGCCAGAATTATTTGTCAACTGGATAAAATTGAATCAATTTTAATATAGTCAATTAAAAATATTAGTGATAACTCTTGATTTACTAAACCTAAAAAATTTATTCTATGAATATTGATCTCACAGGAAAACGCGCCATTGTTTGCGGAAGCACAAAAGGGATAGGGAAAGCCATTGCAATTGAACTCGCCTCGCTTGGTGCCAATATCACACTTTTTGCAAGGGATAATGAGGCCATGAAAAAAGTAATTGCTGAGCTTGATATTACTAAAGACCAGCAGCACGAATCAATTTCAGCAGATTTCAGGTTCCCTGATCAAGTGAAAGAAGCTATTTTTGAATATCTTAAGAATACATCTGAAGTACACATCCTGGTGAATAACAGTGGTGGTCCTGCTCCTGGATTGGCTATTGATGCCGATCCCAATGACTTTTTAAATGCCTTTTCACAACATTTAATCTGCAATCATCATATTGTGCAAGCAATTGTCCCCTATATGAAAAAAGTAAATTATGGGCGAATCATCAACGTCATATCCACTTCTGTTCGTACGCCGATTCCTGCACTTGGGGTTTCCAATACAACGCGTGGGGCAGTGGCCAGTTGGGCTAAAACATTGAGCCTGGAGTTGGGTCCTTTTGGTATTACAGTTAATAACATCCTTCCCGGATTTACTGCAACCGGCCGTTTAGAAAGCCTTATAAAATCCAGAGCTGACGCAAGAGGGATCTCCAGTGAAGAAATGGCAAATGAAATGAAAAACAGTATTCCTGTGCGACGATTTGCCGATCCAATGGAAACTGCAGCGCTTGCTGGATTTTTAGCATCTCCTTCTGCTGCCTTTATCAATGGAGAGAGCATTCGAATTGATGGTGGTGCGACACCATCTATTTAATATTCTGGATTTTCAACTTAATGCCATAACGGTTATTAAATCAAATACTGAAAAAGTTCCGGCTGCTCATTGAGATATTCAGCAATAAATCCATGCAATTCCATGCGTTCCATCAATCCTTCGAAATCTTCTTTACGCTGAAGTTCTATTCCTACGAGGGCAGGACCTTTTTCACGACTGGTTTTCTTCCGGTATTCAAAATGGGTAATGTCATCGTCTGGGCCTAACACCTTATCAACAAAGTCTCGCAAAGCACCTGATCGCTGAGGAAAGCGAATGATGAAATAATGCTTCAAACCTTCAAAAAGTAAGGAACGTTCCTTGATTTCTTCTGTTCTTGTAATATCATTATTGCTGCCGCTGAGTATACAAATAACATTTTTACCTTTGATTTCTTTTGCATAATAATCCAAAGCGGCAATACTAAGGGCTCCTGCGGGTTCGACAACTATCGCATCAAAATTATAGAGTTCCAGAATTTTTGTACATATTTTACCTTCAGGAACCAAAACAAGGTCATCAATTATCTTTTGGGTGATGGCAAAACAAAGATCGCCGACACGGCGAACTGCTGCGCCGTCAACAAATTTGTCAATATCCTTAAGTTCGATTACACTACCTTTTTTTAGTGATTCTTTCATGGCTGGAGCCCCAGATGGTTCCACACCAATGATTTTCGTTTTCGGGCTCATCTGTTTCACATAACTTCCAACACCGGAAATCAGTCCACCGCCTCCAATGGGCACAAAGATATAGTCGATAGGTTTGTTGATTTGTTCTAAAATCTCCAGGCCAACAGTTGCTTGTCCTTCAATGATTTTAGGATCGTCAAATGGATGAATGAAGGGGCGATTGTTTTTTACGCATTCCTCCATAGCCGCAGCAAAGGCATCATCATAGGTGTCTCCAGTGAGAATCACCTCAACCGAATCCTTTCCAAACATTTTAACCTGTTTCACCTTTTGACGAGGTGTTGTGCTTGGCATATAAATAATTCCATGGATATTGAGCATTTGACAGGAGTAGGCCACTCCCTGTGCGTGGTTGCCTGCGCTTGCACAAATAATTCCTTTTTCCATTTGCGACGGTAGCAGGTTTTTAATTCTATTATAAGCACCTCGTATTTTGTATGACCGAACTGTCTGAAGGTCTTCTCGTTTTAGAAAGATATTATTCTCAAATCGGTCAGATAGGTTTCTATTGCGCTGTAATGGTGTAGATTCAAGGATATTATTTAAAGTTAGCCTCGCTGCTAGCACATCCTCCACTTTTGGGAAGTAAGCTGTTTTTTTACCAACTACTTTCGAACTGGATTTCTTCATGGTAAATAATGATTAAAGTAAAATCGGTCGAGTTTACGAAATTAAGTAGTGTATGAAAAGTGAAGTGCCATTTATGATATCATAATAGTCCTCTATTGCCAGCTTTTATTAAATCAGGTTAAAATAATCCTGATCATTACTTTATAGAAAACAACAAGTCAGTCCCTATAGACATCTTATAATGTCAGTGAAATATTTTGAAATTTAAAAAAGAAGATCATCATATATAAAAGAGTTTCGATAGATTTATACTTTCAAAATACAGTTTAAAAGGTATTCGAAATGAAGATTTGGATAAGCATATTTTTTTTATTGAGCCTGGTCATTATTTCTTGTGAAGAAAAGAAACCTTCAGAGCAAAATACAGAGAAGTTACCTGATATTATGATAAAGGAAGTTTTTGCCTCCTCTCAGGATTGTCTTCCGGATTCCATCACCTGCACTTACGTTCGTATTGAATATCCAACTTTTACAGATTCCAGTAAAAGTCAACTCAATGCGCTTGTCAATAATAAATTAAAAGCCATTGCTGCTGATTATGTAAGCGAAGAAGCGACCAAAGGCACTTTGGAACATATTGCTCAATCCTTTATTCAGGATTTTGAGATTTTCAATCGTGATTATCCAACCTACCAGGTGGGTTGGTATATAAATATGAAAGCGGAAATCACCTATGAATCTTTGCAAATAATTTCCTTTCGCATTGATGCCGAGTCATTCACCGGTGGAGCACATCCCAACTCAAGTACAACTTATTTTGTAGTTGATATCATTTCAAATCGCATTCTTCAAACGACTGATATCATTGCTGACACGACAAAATTTAAAGAATTACTGGAAGTTTCTTTTCGTCAATCCAAAAGTATGGATGAAAATGAATCCTATGCTGATATTGGGTATTTTATTGATGATGATAATTTCCTACTCAATGATAATATTGGCCTGACTGATGATGAGGTCATTGTGCATTTTAATCCCTATGAAATTGCTCCCTATTCTGAAGGATCAACAACAATTGAGGTGAAAAAAGAAAAACTTGGAAATCTGCTGAAGGTGAAATAAGTCATCTATACCCGCTATGTTTGGATAACCTGGGCTAACAGGCGGCTAATAACTAACTGAAAACACTTGCAATCCGGACAATATTTTGCCATCGTCTGTAAGACCACTTACTTCGATCATATACTTCCCCAAAAGGTCGGAAGTCACAAATTCCAACTCAGCTGTGCTGTTTAATTTCACTTCAGGATTCCAATAAATGAGTGATTTAAAATCTGGATTTTCCCTGGCTTCTTGTGGGCTGGAATGTTTTATTTCCTCAAAAGAAGATGCTTGACTGAATCCATCAAAAGTAAAAATATTCTTTTGGGCCTCAATAGCGTCTTTTATAGAATAGTCATTCGTATAAACAGCAATTAATCCACTTCGCACCATCACGGTTTCCAATTGACTCAATATGGATTTGTTCGTAATGAACAACTCTACACGAGTCAGGTTTTTAAATGGGATGCTGAGTACTGCTTCTTCATCACGTGTCAAATATCCATCGACCAGATACCATGGTTTTTCCATAAAAAAACGCTGTGTTTCCGTATTTTTTAGTCGAACGGTGGTTTTATTATCTTTCACAGACAGTTCTGCAAAAGTCACTATTTCTCGAATAAACTCTTCCAGGGTTTTCATGGATTTAAATTTTTCCATCTTATACACCTTATCCGCAACAAAAGGAGTTGAAACAATTTGTTTATTCTGCAAACTATCCAATGTGCGCTCTTCAAATATTTCCTGCACTTTTCTGTTTAATCTTGCATTTTTTAGGTAATCGTTAATGATAATATTGTGTGGTGGATTTGTGTTTTTTAGCTCTATTCCAATCAAATTTTCTCCAGGTCGGATTTGTGTGAAATTTGGTAATGAGGGTTGGTATGGATTCATATTGAACAATTGAAAAATTGCCGAACCATTAAAATCATCTATACTGGTATGTATGTGTCCATCTCCGCTGGATATCCTGTAAAAGGTATCTCCACCAACTTTGTACAGTGAAAACACATCACTATTAATCGGATCATCTGTAATTGGGTCAAATGCTTTTCCGTCGATTTGAAGTTTTTGTTCTTTTTCACTTTGCTTTTCTATTTCATAATGAAGATTCAAGGTCGATTGATTTGTTGCCAGTCTGACTGATGAAAGTGTTATTTTTTCTAATGCATCCATGTAATGAATTGCGACAGAAATGGTGCCTTTCTGTCCATCTGTGGTGGCAATGCGCACAGAACCTTGTTCTCGTCGTGCATAATCTTTTTTTTGCATTTCTATTTTAACATTCCCCTGTATGAAATCGACTTGTGGTTTTTCTTTGCTTGTCGATAGTGCAGATTCTTCATTGGTGTTTTCATACGGATTATATACAGCGATTATTTTAGCTTCCAATTGATCCTTTTCAAATTGCAGGTTCCATTTTGTGAAGCAGGTGAGGTAATAATAGTCTTCATTCCATGATAAAGGAATGGTGATTGATCCGTGCGCTTTTCCTTCTACCAGGTGTACTTTTTGTTGAAAGAGTAAAACGCCATTTTTTCCATGAAGATTGATATAAACTACTTTGCTGTGGTCGGAATGTTCCTGGTAATTTGTATTATAAATTTTATACCAGATAGTCTCTCCGGTAAGATAGACGGACCGATCTGTATGCAAAAGAAAGTTTTCAGGAGTATTTGCCCTTACACTCGAAAATGAACCAATCATTATTTGGAAAAGTAGTGCAATGAGAAGCGAGGTCAGTATTTTATTTCGATGGAAGTAATTCATATTTTTACCAATAATCCGGTCGTTCTGTTGTACTAAGTTCCAATAGCAAACAATTACAGCATACATCAACGTAATCACCCCATCTGCACAAATAATCTTTTGCTGTAATATTAATCGGCTGTATATCGGGTTGATAAAGTGGAATTCTGGTTGTTGAATTTCCTGCTACTTCAAAAAAACCGAGCACAATTTCATTTCTATCATTTACATTAAATACATTTCCTGAAAGCGGAGCTGGTGGTAAATCAAAAATATCGCCTGATGGATTGGCTATTTGGATAACTTTATTCCAATAGGCATAGGCTTCTTTTTGAAGTGTATATTGATTAACAATGAAATAATGCTTTTCGATAAATTCTACATTATTTAGAATTCTTTTTTTAGCGACCAGTTTGTTTGATAAATATGTTCCGGAAATATCATTGCTGGAGAAAATATAAATATCCTCTGAACTGAGGTCTCTCGCCATAAAGCACGTTTTAGGATTAGCCAATGGGTGACACTTTATCTCCGTAAAGGACCAGGATTCTTCTGTTTTCCATCTCAAATACGAATTTTCTCCATCAACATTAATTGGAGTATTGATGAATACATCAATGTTTTCATAAGAAATGGTATTGCCATATTCATTGATTTCACTACCATAACCAACCTTAAATGTGATGCTGTCGGCATTGACTGGTTCCGGTAATGTTTGTGGAATAGACTGGTATTTTTTATCGCCAATTTCAATTTCCAAATGATAGGTCTCGCCAATTTTAACTTGCAGTGTATTTCCACAATGCATGTATATGCCATCTCCTTCTTCAATAAATAATTCAAATTCGCCATTGGAATTGACTACCTTGATTTGTGCATTTTCAACTGGTCTGGAGTTTGTATTGGTCGCATAGGTCGTACTCATCACCAGTTTTACACGATTGATTTCATCAGATTGGGTTATCCTTCCATCAACAACCAAATACGCTCCTGTTTCTCCAGGTTTAAAATCATATGGATCAACACAATTTGCAGTAGCAATAAAAACGATCAGACAATATATGATTACCCTGGATGACATACTAAAACATAAAATTATAGGTGACAGATGGCAAAAACGTCCCTAAAATGGAAAGTTTATAGGCTCCAAAATTATTACTTTTATCCCGCTTGAAATAAATAGAATAAGCGTTTCTTCGTGCCAGTAAATTATAGACCGAAAATGTAAAGTTATCCTTATACTTTACAGTTCGCAGCAATCCTCTCTTTATCGTATAGGAAACATCCAGTCGATAATAATCCGGTAATCGAAATTTATTCCGATCAGAAAAGTTTGGAATAATTACGCCATCCAATCCATAATTGGCATCGGGGCCGGTTAGTGGTCTTCCTGTGGCATAAGTGAAGTTTAAACTGAACTGATTTGACTTATCAAAATTATAGTTTCCCACTATACTCAAGTTGTGAGGTTGATCAAACTTTGACGGAAACCATTCACCCTGGTTGATTACTTCATTTCGGGATTCATCATTGAGCTGAACAAATGACCTTGCATAAGCATAGGAAAGCCAGCCATTAAATTTCCCCGTTTTCTTTTTTATAAATACTTCCACACCGTAAGCCTTACCCATGCCGGCAAGGAGCTCTGTTTCCAAATGGTCATTAAGAAACAATTCAGGAAAATCTTTGTATTCCACCACGTTTTCCATATCCCGATAATATGCCTCCACCGAGGTTTCCCATTTATTTAACTGGTAATTTTTGAAATAACCAAGTGAATAATTATCAGATCGAAGGGGCTGGAAAAAGGTATTGCTCACCTGCCAGTAGTCGATCGGCAATGCCGCCGTGGAATTGGAAATCAAATGGATATATTGATGTATCCTGTTATAACTCACCTTGATTGAAGAGCTTGCATTAATCGTATAAGCCAATGAGGCACGGGGATCCCATCCCTGGTATGAAACTACTTTTTCTCCATCCGAATACGGTACAGTAGCAATAATATTATCCGGACTAATTGGAATGTTATTTTCATATATATTTACATTTGAAGGGCCATATTGGCTATAATATGCATATCGCAATCCCAATGACATGGACAAGCGCGAAGAAAGTTCTATTCCGTCATTGATGTATAATGCCGATTCCAGGCCTCTATCTTTAATTCCAGTATATGGAATAGTTGTTGATTTTTCATTGTAAGGTTTTAGTGTTTCATCATCTGGCAAATAGGCATTTAGTTCAAAACCCGCATTTATAGTATGATGTGACCACTGGGTGATAAGCAGATCTTCTTTGATCTTGTAATTATTCATGCCATTTCCCAAAACAAATCCATCTATCCCGGATGGTTGGAATGAAGTATTGCTGATATCACTATACGTGAGGGATAACCCTGAGATAATTTCTGGTTTAATAACCTGATCCCATCTTAGACTTAGATTATTCATATCCCATGAAAAACCAAATTCATCTGAGTAAGTAAATTTATCGTGACTGTTATAAAAAGAAAGCGCGATTGTGCTGTTTTCGCCAAATCGCTGAGAAATCTTGCCATTGAGATCATAAAATCCAAGAGCACTGTTTTTTACATTTGGATTAGAAGCAAAATTCAACATCCAATCGGAATAAGCTACTCTTCCACCAAGTAAAAGTGATGTTTTATCCTTTACAATTGGTGTCTCAACAGCAATACGGCTTGCCAATAATCCGATGCCACCATTTACATTGGTATCGTGATAATTATTTCCTTTGAGTTGTACATCGAGTACTGATGACACCCTGCCACCATACTGCGCTGGCAAATGGCCTTTGTACAAAGTGACATCCTTGATTACATCCGGATTGAAAACAGAGAAAAAACCCATTGCGTGCGAAGAATTGAAAATCAGCGCATCGTCTTGCATGATCAGGTTCTGGTCTATATTTCCTCCACGAACATTGAATCCACCGGCACCTTCTCCTATGGAACTGACCCCTGGTAAAGTTAAAATGCTTTTGATCAAATCGGGCTCACCAAGAAATACAGGCATTTCTTTTATGTTTACCGGCGAAAGTTTTGTCATCCCGATGATGTTTGACTTAATATTGCTGTCATCTGCTGTGCCACTAACAAGCACTTCATCGAGTTCTGTCGCTTCGGGAAGTAAATCCACATTCCAGCTACAGGCACCCATCAGGTTGACACCTATACGTTTTGGTTCAAAACCCAACATGTTTATTTCGACCAGGTGCAGGCCGCCGGGTAATTTGAGTATAAATTTCCCATTTGAATCACTTGAAACAGCTAAATCAAGGTCTTTTACAAAAATGGTAGCTCCTACAACCAGGTCCTTTTCCAATGCATCATTGACTACACCATTTATCACAAATTCCCCATCCGAGGAGGTTTGATCAGCCTTGCCGAGATTGATAATTTCAATATTTGCGGGCCAGTTGTCCTGATTGATGAAGTCTTGCTGCAGATCTTTCTTTATAAAATACTCCTGTGAAAACTCCCTGGTTATGAGTGATTCAGGAGCGATGATAATCGATTGATTGTTGTATATAGCAAAGGATAAGTTGCTTCCTTCCAGCAATTGTTTCAAAACAATTGGAAATTCTGATCTGGTAAAAGATCGAGAGATGGTGATTTGAGGAAGCCATTTTTTTTTGTAATAAAATGGAATATGGTAAATGTGTTCGATATCAAGGAGTATGTCTTCAATATTGGCATTCTGATAATTCCCACTAATTGTTAAGGTATCAATACCTTGGGCAAATGATGACAAGCGAATGACAAAAAGGATCATTATCATCATGATGCCTTTTTTAGATTTCATTTTTGAAATTAGAAACCTTATCATCTTCCAGCTTTAAAAAAGTACAATGCAGTAATTAGCACCATTGATTTCTAATTTCCCTTGAATGTATTAATTATCTAAGACACTTAGATTGGTCTTTTGGTTTGATATTATCGTTAAGGTAAAAAAACAATTGCCCTTCTTATCAGAAAGTAAGAAGGGCAAAAGATATTTTATTTGATTATTATGTAAAAAACATAATAGCAACAGATTTAGTTCACTTTCATATCCTGACTTTTATTGACCTGAACAGCATTTTCCAATAATAAATCATATTTATATCCGTGTCCAAAATCTTTGTTCAATACCAACACGCCTTCAAAAGTAGCAATCGAACCAATGCCAACATTATCCAATGTTGTGATAGTAAGATCAAAGCCGTTTTCATCCCCACTGCCATCCTGAATATGCACCCAGTTTTTGTCCATAATTTCAGGGTTAAACTTAGTAACAACACCTTTTACTTTAACTTTTTTATTTTCGAAATCTGACCGATTTGCATATAAAGAACCAATTGAAGTCACTCCTTCTTCCGGAGCAATACTTAATTCCTGCTGTTGCTGAGGCGCCTCTTTTTTAGTATGAAATTCATCATCAGGCATTGCGCCTTGACCATCTATTATATTTGCTTCTAGTGGTGTTTCAGATATCCCACTCAGGAAGTAAATCGATTCGAATTCTCGATCCAGATCTTTACTTTTAAAATTTTTCATTTCCATACCAGGCGCATAATAATATGTTTTTCCGACCTCCACTTCTCTTTTTGGAATTGCCATCCACATGGTTTGCTCTCCTTCCAGTCCGTGTACATAAGTATAGCTATTTGCCTGAAGTACTTCCTGCACTACTATTTCATGGGAATTTGATGCTAGTTGAGGTACACCTTCCACACTTTTTCCTTGTTTTGGTTCGCATCCGAACCAAAAAGCAACTACTGCTAATAATAATATTTTCTTCATAATTTATTTTTTTTCTTATGGGGCCAAAGTTATTGAATATATGATTAAGAATAAAATTGGATTGCTCTCTAAAAGCAATATTTCTATAAGTCATAAAAAAAGCCCGATAACTATTCACCGGACTTTTTAACAATTTTCAAAATACAATGCTAAACGAAAGCGGCATTATTCAGATAATTCCAGCTTACTGCAATGGTATCAAATGGAGAAGCTCCGTCTTTTGTAAAATCCTGCTCTACAAAGAAATACTTCATACCAGAAGTGTCCCTTGCATCAAATATGCGTTTGAAATCTATGATTCCCTGCCCAACAGGAGCAAAATATTTATCATCTCCATCGACTGCGTATTTATTTTCCTCCGTCACCATATCTTTAACATGCCAAAGGTGAAATCTTTCCGGATCTTTTTTAAACCATTCCACAGGATCCTGACCTGCTATAGTAACCCAAAAAAGGTCCAACTCAAATTTCACATTGTTAGGATCCGTTTCTCTCATAATCATTTCATAAGGCATTTCGGTTTCGCCTTCAAACTTCATGAATTCGAAATTGTGATTGTGATATGCAAACTGGATTCCAGTTTCTTTACACACTTCACCAAATTTATTCCAGGTCTCAATGTGTCTTTTGTAATCATCCATACTGGTTCGGTCTTCTGGCTTTAGAAATGCCCATACCAGGTATTCTGCTCCCAGGGCAATGGCATCTTCAGCGGTTGCCTTCATTTGATCAATAATAGCTTCTTTGCCACCTGAAGAAGAAACCTCAGTTACTGAATGCACACTAGGAGCAGTCATGCCAAGGTTGCTAAGTATTTGCTTAAATTCTGCAGGCGTTTTTCCCAAAAATTTTCTTCCCTCATAACCAAAAGGCTCCATCCATTTATAGCCAATTTTTGATACTTTTTCCAAGGTAACTTCCAATCCTTCATTTTGGATTTCATTTCGAAGTGTGTAGAGCTGAAGACCTATGTCTTTAGGTGTAGCAGGTGTTATAACCTCCGCAACAGTTTCCTGCGCTTTTTTAGGCGCGCAACCAAAAGGAATAATCAAACTTCCGGCAGCAAAAGCACCGGCTGTTTTCAAAAAATCTCTTCTTTCTTTTTCCATGTGTTATTTATGAATTTAATGGTGATTGTCTTTTATTGGTTTAAAAATACAGTCTATTATCCAAATTTGATAAATTAAGCGGTCCAAATATTCAGTCAGGTAAGGATTCGTATAAAGTTTCAAGAAAAAATTGCAGTTTATAAAGTATGCTCACCAAAATAATATATCCATTGTATATCTTTGATCTCTTATTTGAAAAAAATGAATGGAAATCCTACAGTTGAAGTATGCTTCTCTCCAAAACTTTATAGTTATAAATTAACTAAAGGAAGTTTTACTACTGTGGTTGTGGATATTCTTAGGGCCACTACCTCAATTTGTGCTGCCTTTGATCATGGAGTTAAAGAGATTATTCCTGTTTCAGGTTTGGATGAAGCAGAGGAAATGAAACGTAAAGGATATTTTGTCGCCTGTGAACGTAACGGCGAAATTATTGACTTTGCGGATATTGGCAATTCGGTATCGGATTTTATCCGTGATGATCTAAAAGGTCAAACCGTGGTTTTTTCAACTACAAATGGCACAAAAACCATTAATATGGCGCGAGATGCAGAGGAAGTACTTATTGGTTCTTTTGTCAATTTGCAGTCTTTAGCAGAATACCTTATCTCCAAAGGGGAAAATGTTGTGATCTTTTGTGCTGCCTGGAAAAACTTATTCAATCTGGAAGATACTGTTTTTTCAGGAGCGCTAGCGGAGATCCTCCTTTCTCATGGATTTCAAACGGTTTGTGATTCTGCACTTGCAGCAATCGATCTTTGGAATGTGGCCCACTCGGATTTAAAGAACTACCTGGCAAAAAGTTCGCATCGAAACCGATTGAAACACCTTGTTTCAGACGAAGACTTTATCTATACCGTTACACTCAATTCTACCTCGGTGGTTCCAAAATTAAATGGCGAAAAGCTAGAATTAAGGATTTATTGATTTTTTAAGTACGTTACTTATTTCTTTCGTGACATTTTCATGCCCATTCCTGGTTTTGACTTTCATTTTCAAAAATCCAAAATAGAATGTATTGTGAGGATCGGTCATTTGGGGTTGAGCGTCACTTTGTCGCCCAAAACCAAAAACGACCATGCCATCTTCTGAATCAACTCCATGTGTTGAATTTCCTAAAAATCCCAGTGCATCAATTTGCCGGTCAGGTTTATCCATAGCAACAAATAAAATCTGTTTTACACGAACATCGCCAAAATAAACCCAATGCCAGTTGGCAAAAATTTTGTCTCCTTTATAAAAATCATTGATTTCCTTTCTAGGTCCGCCGAGGTTTGTGCCCCAATATTGAAATTCAGGTTTAAATTCACCAGCAATCGGACCTTCATATAAAAACCAATATTTATTTTCAGGATCCACTTTTTCTATGGTCAGTGTGGCATAATGTTCATTAAATATCCATCTCCATTGCCATTTGCCACTTTTGCTGATGGTCAAAATGGTATTATCATTGACTTTGATGCTATAACATTTTTTTTGTCCCGGGTGCCCTACTCCTCCATCGTCAGATCGAAAAACAAGATTGGGCAATCCACGATAATTAGAAGCAGCTGATTCCGGATATAGGTCTTTCGGATCCGATTTATAGGCAATCCAGTCGTTACCATACATGTCTATCATTCGAGAAAGACCGCCTCCATCCCTGTCGAGATAATATGTAGCTTGTTTTGTTTTAAT